>DGQS01000226.1 GCA_002389785.1 Bacteroidetes bacterium UBA4408 | reverse complement strand
ATTTTTAATAGAAGGCACAAATTTAAGCTTGGTTTTGTCCTGTACAATGGGGAAGCAATATTTTAAAAAGACAAAAAAAAATATACTTAAAAATGTTGTTACAATAATTATTGTATTGGAACAATACTATAACACCTGATACTTATAATTAATAAAAAGAGAATTTGTAGGTATTTAATCAAACAGCAGCAGTTACTGAACAACAAATTTCAATCTGTAAAATTCACCATCCATCGTGGCTTCCACAATGTATACTCCTGAACTGAGGTGTACTTCGGGCTGTATCAAAATACTTTTTTCGCGGTCAATTGACACATTGTTTGTATACACTTTTTCACCAAGTGTATTATAGATGTTATATTGAATCGTAAGCGCTTCGCTAAAAATCCCGTCAAATTCAATTGTAAATGGTTGAGTTGCCAACACAGGATTAGGATAAATTATAACCTTGTTAGTTGAAAATTGGTTGTCAAAGTAATCCTCAAAAACAGTTCTTGTTAATCTAGGAACCGTAGTTCCGGTAGTAATTTGGCAAACAGGTCCATATGCACTCCACACGCCACCCGCATAGCTTGCTACTTCAACATTATAAGTAGTGTTCGCTAACATGTTTTGTTGGTTGCAACAAAGTTGAGTCCAGCTAAAACGCCAATCATTTGCTCCTGAATTGCGCATAAAGGTTTTGTCGTAACCACTGGTATTGCTAATGTGGTAGCGATAATTACTTGCTCCGGCAACAGCTGTTGTAAACACTTGAGTGTTGAAAGTTGGTAATACTGAATTACAGTAAGCAGTTTGCAAAGAAGTTAAGGGTGCTGCTGCAATGCTTATTTGACAACTATTTCCAAACAGTCCCCAAACTCCTCCGACCTTAGCTCTCACTTCCACATCATAGGTGGTAGCATAACGAATTCCTCCACCCGTAGTAGGCAACCAATTGAGTTGATAATCGGTTAACGAATTTCCTCGTGTTCCGCTTTGACTATAGCCGAGTGATGAATTGCTGATACGATATTCATAATCGGTAGCTCCCGGTACCGAGATGCAATAAAATTTGGACGTAAGATTAGGAAGTGTGGAACCACAAAATAAATTGGTTAATTGTGTTGTGGGCATACCGCTAAGAGTAACAGAACAAACGGGGCCAAACGTACCCCATTCACCTTGTTGTAAGGTGGTTTTACCTACTAATGCTCTTACTTGAATGTTGTAACTGTAACCATAAGGTAAACCTTGCACAGGAGGTGTTGAAGAATATGCCCAACTTAGTTTATAATCATTCAAAGAAGAACCTCTCTGCCAAGTATGATCATATCCTAGCAATGAATTCTCAATTCGGTATTCATAATCATTTGCACCGGAAATACTATCACAAAACAAAGGAGTGTTTAGGGAAGTAATAGAACTACCACAAGATCCCGTACGTAATTGTGTTTGTGGGAAAGCTCCTAAGCTTACAACGCAGGAGGCTCCATATTCGCTCCAAACACCATTTCGTTGAAAAGCAACCGATACATCATAATTATTGCCATAAATTACACCAGGAGCCCATTTAAGCCGAAAATCATTCAAGGCTAAGTTTCGAATAAATTCATAATTGAAGCTACTTCCACTGTTTACTAGTTTATACCGATAATTGCTCGCACCATACACAGGGTTGGCATAAATAACATCGTTAAGCGAATTCAGGGTACTGCATGAACCGGTTTGCAATTGGGTAACGGTTACTTCCTTTACTGAAATATCGTCGATATACAAATTAGCTTGCGCTGCAGCACTGTGCGCATAAAATCCAAAATAATAAATACCACTTAGCGGTGCAATAAAATCAGTTGCCGAATCTTTTACATATACTTGATTAGCGATATTGCTTTTTGAATAAATTGGAGCTGTTGCAAGCATATCAAATGAATTTGTTGTGTTGCCGGAATATACTTGAAATTGCTCGCTAGCATTGGGATTACTGCTGCTGTACCAAAAAGAAAGGCGGTAAAGTTTTCCTGCAAGTAAGTGTAAAGGAGCTGAATAAAACCAATCATTTTTGGCAATTGCGCTGTTGCTATTTGCATGTATAGCCATGTGATTATTACCAGTATGTGGAGCAAGTGAGGAAGTTTCCCATTGCTCAACATCAGGCGGATAATTATCGTTATTAACGCTCATGCCGCAAAACAATGCAGGAGGAGAGGCATTTTCAAAACCATACTCATAAGGAATACCCAATTGAGGTGAAAAGGGGCTTATATTACCGTTATTAAAAGTTACACTAATGGTGTCTGAAAAGGCTGTACAACCATTAAAGTCAGTATCACTTACTCGATAAGTTCCGGGTTGTGTAACCACTATACTTTGAGTGGTTTCAAGTGTAGACCACACGATGGAAGTTCCGGGAGAAGAGGTAAGCGTAACACTACCACCCCTGCATAAAAAAATTGGCCCATTGGCTAAAATTAATGGTATAGGTGGCCCGGGAGTAGGGTTAACATTTACAGTAACACTTATACAAACAGTTGTTCCACACGGTCCGGTATAGCGAACAAAATAAGTAGTAGTAACCAGTGGCGTTACAAAAATATTATTTCCTGTTCCAATTAAAGTACCTCCGCACGATCCGCTAAACCATTGGGCCGATCCTCCTGTGCCCGGATTACCTCCATTTACAGTGAGCGTTGTACCGCCTCCAATGCAAATACTAGTAGTACCAGTAATTTGAGTTGGTGGCGATTGATTGGAAACTACAGTAATTTGAAAAGTACAACTCGACGTGTTACCTGATAAATCCGTTGCCGTTAGGGTAATTGGGTGACTACCAACTCCCAGAATTGTACCGGGTGCAGGAACTTGAGTAATACTTGCAATGCCACAGTTATCCGAAGCTTGAGCTCCATTAAAAGATGCCTGAAGCGAAAAATTCACATTTCCCCAACTTGCATTTTGACCATTATTCGGTATGCTGAGCGAATAGTTTAAACTGCTGCCGGGTGCCGGAGTATTAAAATTTTGGCAAACCTGCGTGCTGCAGCTTTTTGCCGGAATACAATTCGTTCCATCGTCTTCGTAAGGATTAAAACATACTTGCACCGAAGCCGGATAATTGCCAATACTGTATTGTTGTGAAAATTGTAAAAAGGGTGGATTGTTATAACAAATTCCATTTTGTGGATAATTGGTATACGAAAGTCCGTTTACCCTTACAGCCCATTGCGGTTCAGGAGCACCTTGAAGAAATCCATCGGTGCAGGTGGTTCCAGAATTTCCGCTGGTAACTGTAAGGTTTAAATTTACTGCATTAGAAACAGTATAATCGGCCAGCACATGCTGGCAATTATTATTAATTGTAACATTCGGCGGACAAGTAATTACCGGGGGTGTTACATCCACGACATTAACTAGGAAAGTGCATGGAGTTGAGTTACCAGAAGGATCG
>DGQS01000128.1 GCA_002389785.1 Bacteroidetes bacterium UBA4408 | reverse complement strand
ACTTGATTTAGATTATCAAAAGCTAACTGTAAAGGGTAGTAGTTTTTTAGCTTCACTATATTACAAACATATTGACAATTTAATTAGTCGTTATCAATTCCGCGATATTGGCGCTAATGGGATAGATAGTGTAATCTATAACAGCTATCAAAACTCAAGTTTTAGCCAAAGTTATGGCTTGGAATTAACGTTGCGCACTTCACCGGTAAAATGGTGGGAAATTACCAGCAATCTTAATTTTTATAATGCTCAAATTAATGGCAGCAATTTAGCTACTAATTTAAAAACTGAACGACTAAGTTGGTTTGCCAAAATGAATTGGAATTTTACCCTACCTAAAAATTTGAGTATACAATTGTCGGGCGATTATCAATCAAAAACAGTTTTGCCGGTAGGAGGATCAAGCACCGGGAATACACTAGGTGGCATTCCGGGTCGAGGGCCGGGTGGTGGTGGTATGGGTGGAGGAATGCGCGATCAGCAAGTAAGTTCATCTCAAGGCTATGTAAATGAAAACTATGGTATGGATGCAGCGATTAAATGGGATTTTATTAAAAATGTAGCTTCGGTTTCATTAAATGTTAGTGATATTTTTAAAACCAAGCGCTACAGTAGTTATTCTGAGACTCCTTATTTTATGCAAGATTATAACGGCTACCGCGACAGACAAAATTTTAGAATAAATCTGTCCTATCGATTTGGCAAGATGGACGCATCCTTGTTTAAGCGAAAAAATGCTCCGTCTGAGCTCGATCCAATGCAATAAGACAACCGTTTATTAGTTTTCTTCGGTATAGTAAATCTTATAAAATTTTCGACCATCCTTCTCAACGCCTTGCTCGATTAATTCCTTATTTCCATGAATATAAATGTGAAAATTTTTATCCAGTTTTAATACGCTTTTAAATACACGTGATTGTTTTTTTACAGCCTTGTCGGAAATTTCAAAATTATCGGGAAACTCAATATCATTGTCTTCACGGTACATTTTATCAAAACTTCTGAACGATTTTATTACTGCTGTGTCTTGAAAAACTTCACGCTCAAACTCACCCTTATTAAAGCTTTCGTGGGTTTTAAAATATTCCATGGAACGATTCAACAATTCAATTTGCTCGGTTTTATTAACTTCAAAATCAGCCGTTAAACCGGCAGTTACATAGGTTTTCGCCAAGGATAAAAAATCTTTGGTTTGATGGTATTCGTCTTTGCACGGGCGTATTTGCAAAAAATTATCTCTCCAGTAATGTGCTTCAAGTGATTTGTTTGCCTTATCAACAATACAAAGACGATATCCCTTATTCGCCTCATCATCAAAAATCAAACATCCTTTATCTAATTTTTCGCAATTGATGCCTTCTTCCAAATTAAGTTCAAAATTATCGGAATCAAGCTTCAAAAATGCTTGTTTGTTTTCCGATTTAAATAAGCCAATAGCATTTAACACATGTCCATTGACCGATAAATTTCTAAAGAAAACTACAAATAAATCACCTGCCTTTATTTGAGGATGTGTGCTTACTTCGTACAAATGATGCGCTATATCGCAACTTAGTTTGTGGAAATTGTTTTTCTGTTCAAATAGTTTAGATGAAAACGTGAACAATGGATTTAAAGTAAAATCTTGATTGCTAAAGGTAAAATTGTAAAATTCAGGCGATTGAAAAGGAGACAAGAAAAAGCTGAAAAGCACCTCTTTTAATTGTTTATCCTCCACTGACAGTAATTCGTTCGACAGTAAAAGTTTTTCGTCGTTCGCTTTGTTTCCTATTCGATGCGCTGTTATTCGGGTAATCTGGGTGTTTGTAAAATCTAACATTGGCAACTATTTTCAGATAAAGTATGATAAGAAGTCGAAGATACAGTAAAAACACTATAGCCGTAAAAGGGTTCTACATTTTGTTCGCTTTAGCCGATAAATCAAGTGCTTAAATTAATTGTTGTACCTTCGCGCAAAATTTAAAATAAAGTAACAAACAAGTAATGAACAGATTTGAAGAATTAGGAATTGACACAAGAATAGTAAAAGCAATCACTGAATTGGGTTTCGAAAATCCAACCCCTATACAAGAGGCAACAATTCCCGCCTTATTAAACAACAAAAGAGATTTAGTAGGATTAGCACAAACAGGTACCGGAAAAACCGCTGCATTTGGTTTACCAATGGTTCAAATGGTTGATTTTAACAGCCGCAATACTCAAGCTTTAATTATTTGCCCTACACGTGAATTGTGTTTACAAATTACACGTGATTTGCAAAATTTTACTAAGTATGTAGATGGAGCGCACATTGTTGCAATTTATGGAGGAGCGAGCCTTGAGATGCAAAGTCGTGAACTTTCAAGGGGAGCACAAATTGTGGTAGCTACCCCGGGTCGAATGGTGGATATGATTAGCCGCAGAAAAGTGAAGTTAGCAGGTATTTCAATTGTAGTGCTTGATGAAGCTGATGAAATGCTCAACATGGGTTTTAAAGAAGATTTAGATAGTATACTTTCGGAAACACCTGAAGGTAAAAACACCTGGTTGTTTAGCGCCACCATGCAAAATGAAGTTGCACGGATTGCTAAAAATTACATGAGTAACCCACATGAGGTTACAGTGGGTAAACAAAATCAAGGTGCTGAAAACATTGAGCACCGCTATTACATTGTACATGCAAAAGATAAATACAATGCTTTAAAACGCATTGCCGATTTTAATCCTGAAATTTTTGGAATTGTATTTTGTCGTACACGAATTGAAACACAGCAAATAGCCGAACAGCTTATAAAAGATGGGTATAATGCCGATGCTTTGCATGGCGATTTATCGCAACAACAGCGCGATCAGGTAATGGCACGTTACCGAAGTAAAACGCTTCAAATGTTGGTGGCTACAGATGTGGCAGCCAGAGGAATTGACGTTAACGATGTTACACACGTAATTAATTACAATTTACCCGATGATATAGAAAACTATACGCACCGAAGTGGCAGAACAGCAAGAGCAGGAAAATCGGGAGTATCGATTGTGATCATCAACATGAAAGAAGTGGGGAAGATTCGAATGATTGAACGTCAAATAGGTAAGAAATTTGTTCACGATAAATTGCCTACTGGCAAAGAAGTTTGTGAAAAACAATTGTTTTATTTAGTAAATAAAATTCACGATGTAGAAGTGAATGATGCTGCAATTGATTCATTTCTTCCAAAGATTAACGAAATGTTGAGCGATTTAAGTAAGGAAGAATTGATTAAACGCATGGTTTCGGCTGAATTTAACCGCTTTTTGGATTACTATAAAAAATCGGTCGATTTAAATGTGGATGTAAAAAGTGCTGACCGAAGGGAAAGTCGCGGACACGATGGAGCTCCAACAGGTCGTTTTTTCGTTAACATTGGTGAGATGGACGGATTAAATGTTATGAGTTTACGTGATTATATAAGTGAAGTAACAACTCTTGGTAAAGGCAAAATTGGACGAATTGATGTAAAAGAAAAATTTTCCTTTTTTGATATCGAACCACGTTTGTCAGAAATGGTGATGGATGCATTTAAATCTCAAAGGTTTAAAGGTAGAAGTGTGCATCTCGAGATTTCATCTGGTGTTGGAAGCAGTGGAAATTGCAGTAGGGGAGAAGGTGGAGGATTTTCAAAAGGATCCGGAGGAGGTGGATACAGAGGGGGTAGAGATTCAGGTGGATATCGTGGAGGAAATCGTAGTGATAAATCTTTTGGAAACAAGCGTTCTTACTCTGATTCTGGAAAATCATCTGAAGGCCGTAGTTTTTCCTCTCCCAAAAAAAGGAAATATTAAAAAGCTAAACCTTTTCAATCATTTTCAAAAAAATTAACAGAACCTCCCACCCAGGTTTTGTTTTTATTGTACTTTACACCTATCATTTCTCCTTTGCTTAACCGGCCAAGATTAATGACTAAGGTAGGTCGCTGTTCATTTTCTTTCCAAATATACAGCATGCGAATTTCAGATTTTACTTTACCATCGGGCGATTCGATCGTTGGTTCATATTGAACCTTTCGTTGTAAAATAAAATTCTGTGGGTCCTTTACAGCTTCAATATCTTGTTTTGTAACATTAAAAATAACGCCCGAACCACTAAATGAAAACAATGGTTTTAGTACATAATTTTCAAGGTCGCTAGGAATTTCCTTTAATTCGTTGAGAAAAGTACATTTAGGTACGAATTCGCTGTTTAAAAAGGGCATGATGTACTTACTAATTCTAAAAAACCAATTTGGATGTCCTGCCCATTCAACATCCACTTCATCCGTCATTTTAAAATCGTAGTTTAAATCAGTTCTTTGAACGAGTTCATCAAAAATAATTCGGTTGTAAATTCGGTAAATAGGTGTTTTTATCCCATTTCTAAGGTAATATAATTTCCTACCTTCTTTAATAATTTTAGTCAAGCATACAGCCTTAATTCCCAATTTTGCTTCCGTATAAATAAAATCAATTGCTGTATTTTGCTTCTCTGGCTCCACTTCGAGCAAGATCACATTTTCGGGATTATGCTTTCCTAAAAATGCTTCTTTTAAAATGCTCCAATAGGATACTTCATCTAAATCACTGAAATAATGACTAAACTTCGAGTCCACATCAAAATATTGTTGATATTTTTTAGCCAATAAATCCTGGTAGCCATATAAACTGGGAAATCCTTGCAGTTCTATAAGTTGAGGAGATAGCTCGCCTTTAGCATCTCTACATACAGCAAAATCAATTGCCAAGCAAAGCGTGTGAGCATCTTCTCCAGGAACTATTAAATGCTTGGGAACAGCATTTTCAGTAAGCTTTTTGAAATCTTCACGGCAAATAAACTCAATGATAGAATCGCAGGCTCGAATTAATTTATTCTTTAAATAGGCTGGCACAAATACAGGAGTTTCGGCAATTCGGAAAGGTATAGTATAGCCAAAACTTGTATTTAAATCATTCAGAAATGCGGCATATTTTTCGTCACTGAATGAAGCATTGTATTTTTTTCGCGCTGAGTTTACCATAGCTTGACCTTATTTAGTAAGTGATTTGTTGATGAACAAATTGATACGAATATAAAATTAATTTCAATGTAGCTTAAAAGTGGGATGCTAAACTTTTTACTAAATTCAGCGATTTTATTAATTCATGAAACTGTTACTTCTCGACAATTACGATTCATTTACTTATAATCTGCAACACTTGATTCAAAAAGTGTGTGATTGCGAGATAGTGGTTGTACGAAATGATGAAATTAACTTAGCAAGTTTACCTCAATATGATAAAATAGTCCTATCTCCGGGTCCGGGATTGCCTGAAAGTTCGGGAAAACTTATGGAAGTTATTCGCTTAACCTACACTACCAAAAGCATTTTAGGAGTTTGCTTAGGGCACCAAGCCTTGGCACAATTTTTTGGCGCAAGATTAGTAAATTTAAATACCGTTTATCACGGTGTTGCTATACCAACGATTCAATTGATGAAGGACACTATTTTTGAAGGAATTCCAGAGACTTTTTTAACAGGTAGATATCATTCATGGATAGTCGATACAAACTCGTTACCGGAAACACTTGAACTTACAGCCATCGACAACCATCAAAATTGCATGGCAATTCGGCACCGATACTTAAAGTTGGTTGGAGTGCAATTTCATCCCGAATCAATTTTAACTGAATATGGAGAACAATTACTAAAAAACTGGATTTTAACTTAATCTCATAAGGTATGAATATAGTACTTAAAAAGGCTACACCTGAAGATATTCCACTAATACAACAATTGTCAGAATCAATCTGGAGACAACATTATAGTGACATTATCAGCAAGCAACAAATAGAATACATGTTAGCAAAAATGTATTCTTCCGAAAAATTGCTGCAAGAAATTAAATCAACACAACATACTTATTTTGTTGCATACATAAATGATAAGCCTCTTGGATATATCGCAATTAGTATGGAATCTGAAAATAGACTAATGCTAAACAAATTTTATATATTGCAAGAACAACGCTTTCTTGGTTTGGGTAAACAAATTTTCGAAATCGTTTTTTCGAATTATCCAAAATCGGATATTCAATTGTATGTAAATCGGCAGAATTTTAAATCCGTCAATTTTTATTTTAAAATGGGTTTTAAAATTGTTGAAGTTGTTGACAATCATTTTGGAGAGGGTTATTATATGAATGATTTTTTTATGATTAAAAAAGCTAATTAAGAAGATGAAATTGCTTTTGAATTTGAATCTGATGCTTTTGTATTCTCAAGTTGTTTTTGGGCAAGTCTCTGACAGTATCCCTGAACTTAATAAACAAATTGTTACCTATGTTCACTCTGTAATTGGTAAAAAGGTTGATCGAGGCGAATGTTGGGATTTGGCAAATCAAGCACTTACAAGAAACAATGCCGATTGGAAGTTTCCAACCAACTTTGGTAAGTTGTACAATCCTGAAAAGCAATCAATTTTTCCGGGTGACTTAGTGCAATTTTCGAAGGTAAAAATCAAAAACAAAAATGGAGAAACTTGGACTTTCCCTAAACATACTGCAATTGTAATGGAAGTAAAAAAGAATGGAGTTTTATTGGTTGCCGAACAAAATGTAAATGGAAAAAAACTTGTTCAACTCGATGAACTGAATTATAAAAATAAAGTAAGTGGTAAAATGGAATTTTATCGACCTCAAAAAAAAATGTAAAAACCTCGTTTTTAGTGTAACAAAATTGAACTATGCACAAGTATATTTATCACATTGCATTAAAAAAGGATCTGCTACTTGCTTTTAAAATTGGATACTACCAAGCCGATTCTTTGAATTCGGAAGGTTTTCTGCATTGCTCAACACAGGAAGAACTTATTAATACAGCAAACCGAATATTTATAAATAAACGGGATTTATGTTTATTAGAGTTAGAAAGCGCCAAAATAGAAGCAAAAACTATCTATGAAAATACCTCCGGAGGAAGTATTTTATATCCACATATATATGGCAAACTTAACTTAAATGCAATTCATCAATGTTACCGCTTTGAACCTGATGAATCAGGTAAATATAATTTTCCAGGTTCATCAGATACAATTACACTAAAGTAGTAACAATCAAGTTAGAAAACTTACATGAATAAAAGCGCATGCGCTAACACTGAAGCTTAAAACTTTACAAATGGGTCAAATTTTATTAAGGGCAAAGGAATTAAAAGGCAATGAGTGTAAAAACAAATCGGAAGTACAGGTAGCATTTACCAACTACATATTAAATCAAGCATGAGTATTTCAATTGTCATAATTATTTTAACCAGCATGGTATCCTTGATTGCTTTAAACAACGAGAACTGGATGCATCAATTGCGTTTTAATGCTTATCAGATTAATCATAGCAAACACTTTTTTCGATTCTTTAGTTATGGAATTGTGCATGCCGATATGCTTCATTTATTCGTAAATATGTACGTATTGTACAGTTTCGGACCTTGGGTTGAATATTTTTTTGAACAGTATTTTCAGGAGAAAGCAACACTGTTTTATATACTACTCTATGTTGGAGCGGTTTTTACAAGTGTAATTCCCAGCTTCGAAAAACATAAAAATCATCTCTATTATAATGCTGTTGGGGCATCGGGAGCAATTTCGGCAATCGTTTTTGCAAGTATTTTATTTGACCCACTGGCCCCAATGGGATTGCTGTTTATACCTGTTCAGTTTCCGGCTGTTGTTTTCGGCATAGCCTATTTAATCTATAGTTATTACATGGCGCAAAAAGGCAGCGATTCAATAGGACATGATGCACATTTTTTTGGAGCTTTGTTTGGAATAATGTTTTGTATATTATTAAATAAAAATATTGCTGTTAATTTTATTTACCAAATAGGAGAGTGGTTTAGCAGATAATGTATGAGTGAAATAAGTAAGACTTTTTGTATAGTAAACGGAGAGCAATTTCTGGAAGGGACCGAAGTATTTACTTCAAAAAACAGATCTTTCCGCTATGGTGATGGAATTTTTGAAACGATTCGAGTAATAAGCGGTAAAATCCCTTTCTTAAAATTCCATTTTGAACGACTCATTAAAGCTTGTGATTTTCTTAAAATTGATATAAGTGATTTGTTAGAAGACAACTTTTTAGAAAGTCAACTTTTTACTTTGCTTGAAAAAAACAAAATTTCACAGGGAGCTAAAATTCGCTTAACGATTTTTCGCCTCGAAGGAGGTTTGTATGCACCCATGACCAACAAGGCCGGTTATTGTATTGAAGTAGAAGCCCTTTCTGTAAATAATTTTGAGTTAAACACAAAAGGTTTAACAGTAGAACTGTTCAGCGACATAAAAAAACAACTACACTTGCTTTCCAATTTTAAAACGAATAATTGTTTGCCGTACATTATGGCAGGCATTTATAAAATCGAGAAAAAATTTGATGATTGTATCATCCTAAATGATAAAAACCATGTTTGTGAAGCTATTAGCTCCACTGTTTTTTTGGTAATAAATGGTGCTTTATATACTCCATCTTTAGAAGAAGGATGTGTTGATGGAGTAATGAGAAAAATAATTTTATCAAATGCTAAAAATTACAAGTTAAACTGTTATGAGCATGCAGTAATGCCAAATGATATGCTTAGAGCGGATGAAGTTTTTTTGACCAATTCAATTACAGGTATTCAATGGATTGGTTCCTATAAAAATAAACGCTACTTTAATTCTACATCAAAAAAGCTATGTAATATGCTTAATGAATTAACTACTTCTATTTAGAAATTAATAAAGCTTGTTCGAATCAAATACCAGCAATCCTAAACAGAATCAGCCAGAGCTATATAAATCATTTAAACTTAATTCATCGAAGGATTATCAGGGAAATTACTCAACATAGCAAATTCTGTCCCCATAGCTTTCATTACCTCTCTCCATAATTCCTTATCGCTTTGTTGAAGTATAATTGATTGGTTTGATTGGGATACAAACCAAGAATGTTCTTCCATTTCGCGGCTAAGTTGATGAGGTTCCCATCCTGAATATCCTAAGAAAAATTTTACTTCCTCCTGTTTCACTTTTCCACTTAATATTAATTTTTTAAGGGCTTCAAAATCTCCGCCCCAAAACAATCCATCGTAAATTTCATGACTTTCGGGCACCAAGGATCCAAGCGTGTGAATAAAGAATAGATTGTCGCGTTTTACCGGACCTCCAAAGTAGATAGGAAAATCAAATTCACTAAATTCTTCAATCGCATGGCTAAGTTTCATCTCCGTTTTTTTATTTAAAATAAATCCAACGCTACCATTTTCGCCATGTTCGGTAAGCACTATAACAGAGCGTTTAAAATACGAATCGGCTAAGGTCGGTTCTGAAATAAGAAGGCGTCCTTTTTTTGCTTTTAATTTATTCTGAATCATGGTCAGTATTTTTTATAATAACGAAAACAATTTGATTTTAGTTTTAGCCTAACAATATTGGTGCTAATTTTTAGTTCTTAAACTCCGAAAAAAAAATTGGGTTCTACTTTTTGGGTAAACGGTAGATTTTAATCGTTTATTGAGTAAAAAATTGCTGAGAAAAATCAGCATCGAAACTAAATAAGATTTTCATCTTTGCAGAATCATTTATTCCATCACTTAGCACAAGGTATTTGATAGTTAATGATAGCTTTATAATTCTTCAATAAACTAAGTTAAACTTATGAACGAAAAAGTAAGACACCTGCGTCAGGAATATGCCCAATCAACATTAGATGACGGGGCAATTGAATTGAATCCTTTTTATCAATTTAAGAAATGGTTTGAAGAAGCTTTAAATGCCGAATTACCGGAACCTCATGCTATGAACTTAGCTACAGTTTCTGAAAATGGAAGACCTTCTTCAAGAATCGTTTTACTTCGAAATTTTGATACAAGCGGTTTTGACTTTTTTACCAATTACGAAAGTAAAAAAGGTCATGATATGCTTAAAAATCCTCAAGTTGCTTTGAACTTTTTTTGGCAACAAATAGAGCGTCAAGTAAGGATTGAAGGCAAAATCGAAAAATTAAGTAAAGAAGAGTCGGATGCGTATTTTTTATCGCGCCCAACAGCTAGTCAGATTGGAGCATGGGCATCTGCACAAAGTAAACCTATATCAAACCGCAGCGAATTAGAAATGCAAGTGGATAGTTTCACAGAAAAATTTGCAAAGCAACAAATTCAACGCCCACCTCATTGGGGCGGTTATAAAATTATTCCCGATTATTTTGAATTTTGGCAAGGTAGGCCAAGTCGATTACATGATCGAATTGCATATAGTTTACAAAATATGGAATGGACTGTTACCAGACTTAATCCTTAAGCTCCAGCGCAATACAAAAAAAGGCGGCTCTTTTATAAGAGCCGCCTTTTTACATTAGTTAGGAATAGCTAATTACTCCACAACAAATTTTTGACGAAGTACTTTACCATTAACAACTGCTTCGGTCATGTATACACCTGGAGCTAACTGTGTCTCCGGACGTAGCACTAATCGGCTTTGTTCATCGGTTGTTACAGTAGCAGCGTATACTTTTTTACCTAATAAGTTATAAATAGTGAATTCAATATTGCTGGTAGAAGTAGCAATTCCATCGATTACCAGTGATAAGTCATTTGCTTTTGCAGGATTAGGCATTACAGAAAGACTTAATTCGCTTGTTACAGAATTCATTGGATTTTCATCAATAAAGCTTCCATAACGTGGCACCACCAATGGTGTTGCAATAGTACAAGGAGTTCCATAAGCGCTCCATACTCCACCTGCATAAGATGCAACTTCTACTGTGTAAGTTTGGTTTGCAATCATATTTTGGTTAGGAGGAGATAAAAGTGTCCAATTAAATCTCCAGTCGTTTGAACTTAAATTACGAGTAAATGTTTTATCGTATCCCAAAGGACCGGTGATATGATACCTGTAATTTGTTGCTCCCGGAACAGCTACACAAAATACCTGTGAACTAAAGGTAGGTAATGCGTAATTGCTGCAATAAGCAGGTTGTAATGAAGTTAATGGAGATGCAGGTGTAGTAATTTGACAAATTGTACCATAATTTCCAAACACTCCTCCAACTTTAGCTCTCACTTCAACATCGTAAGTAGTACCATATCTAATTCCACCACCTGCACCCGGTAACCAATCAAGACGGTAATTAGTACTTGAGTTAGTACGTGTACCTGATTGAGAGTAACCTAACGTAGTATTACTTACTCTCCACTCATAATCTGTTGCACCTGCTACAGGTATGCAATTCATATAGCTATTAAATGCCGCTAAAGTTTGACCACAAGTAGCACCTGTTACTTGAGTAGTAGGAGTTCCTAATACGGTTACTTGACAAACTGGTCCAAAAGTACCCCATTCTCCCGGTAATACGTTAGTTTTTCCAACAAGTGCTCTTACTTGAATATCGTAAGTATAACCGTAAGGTAAACCTTGTACAAATGGAGTTGACGAATATGCCCAGCTTAATCGGTAGTCATTATTGCTAGTGATCCTTCTCCAAGTGTGATCGTATGCTTGGGCAACATTCACAATTTTGTACTCATAGTCAACTGCTCCAGATACGGTATCACAAAATAGTTGTTGCGATAAAGTTGAAATAGTTGCACCGCATGAAGTACCGGTTTGAAGTTTAGTGGTTGGGAATGCGCCCGTAGTAACTTGACATATAGGTCCATAAGCTGTCCAAGTTCCATTTGCAAAGGCCGAAACTGATACATCGTAAGCAGTGTTAAAGAGTACACCCGGCGCCCACTTTAATCGGAAATCTGTTAATGCTAAGTTACGGGTGTATTCGTAGCTAAAGCTGGTAGCTAAATTTTCGATTTTGTATTTATAGTTAGTAGCTCCAGGATATGGAGTGCAGTAAATAGGATCATACATACTATTTACTGTTGTACATGAAGAAGGTTGAAGCCCAGCAACCGGGATGGTTTTAACTTTCAAATCATCAATAAAAAGTATATCCTGATCAGCTGTGCTATTTGCATGGAAACCAACATAATAAACCGAACTAATTGCCGGAATAATATCAGCAGATGAATCGCTGATAAATGTGATGTTGGTGATATTGTTTTTGGTATACACAGAAGAAGTGGTAAGCATGGTACTTGCATCAGGTGAATTGCTCATAAACACTTCAAAAGATTCAGGGAAAGCAGCAGTGCTGGCAGCATATTTAAAATACACGCGGTATAATTTACCGGCAGTTAAATTTAATGGTGCAGAATAGAACCAATCGTCTTTAGCAACTGTATTGTTATTTGAGTTATAACTAATTCCCATTGAATTAGGAGCAGTACTTGACTTTAAATTAGTAGTAACCCAAGTAAATCCATCTTGAGGGAAATTTTCATCACTTCTAGTTATACCGCAAGGTATATTTGGTTGTGTAACTCCATCAAAATTTTGGATGTAAGGGTTTGCGACAGTTGGGGTAAAAGCAACTGAGCTTCCTGATAAAAATGAACCAATTACACAACCCGTAGCATTACCATTGCCATTGTATGGAACTATTTGATAATAGTAAGTAGTAGCAGGGTTTAAAGCTGGTAGCGCAACACTAAGAACATTACCTAAATCAGCAGCGTTAATTAAACCAATTGGTGGGGTAACACCTCCTCCGTCGGTACCGAAATACAAAGTATACCCTTGTGGGAAGTTACTTGCAGCTGACCATGATAATGAAGTTGCAGTAACGCAGGCTGTATTAATAGGAGTAACTGTTGTCCATGATGGCGGAGTTACCGGAGGGGCAATAATATTAATGATATAATCTTCAGCTTCACCAGAACCCATTGACAGACAAGCATCTCCACTTCCGTTTTGATTGCCTGAAAAACGAGTACGTATTCTCATTTTGGTAAGACCTAATGTTGCCAAAGGGTCTATAGCAATTGCAACTGTGCTAGCTACGTTTGGCGTTGAGCTGGTAGAAACTTGAGTCCACTCACTTGCTTCAAACAATCCATCTTGGTCATAATCAATCCAACATGAAATGATACAACTTTGATCTGATGTAACAGATAATGGAATACTATACCCTTGTGGTGCCTGAGCGGTTAAAGCATAAGCAGTATAAGCTGCGCCACCACATGTACTTGAATTATTTATTGACTCAAAAGATACATTGGTTATATTTCCTGTACCGCAACCAGCAGGATGCGGAGGAACACAATAATTGTACAAGGTTCCGGTAGTGAATGACTGAACTGCACATCCAGCTGCTGAACCAGTTACATTCGTTGGAACAATTTTCCAATAATAAATTGTAGAAGCCAATAATGCTGGGCTGGTGTAACTAGTACCTGAAATAGTGTTGACAAGAGCTGCAGGTGCTTCGGTAGTTACATCAGACAAATTGGTACTTAAATAAATTTTATAACTGGTAGGAGTACCTCCAACACCGGCTGCCCAGGTAAGGGTTAGGTCGCGAGCTTGATTGGTTGCAAGGTCG
>DGQS01000066.1 GCA_002389785.1 Bacteroidetes bacterium UBA4408 | reverse complement strand
TATAAAGGTCAATTTTGACTCAAAAAACATGTGATAGCAGTTTAGCGAGAAGGCCGTTTCACTTCTAATTAGGAAAGTTTTATAGGTGTTCAAAAAGTTGTATTTAAAAATTCAACTACGAAATAACAGTATAACAATTCAGGATTAGCTATAGCGACGCTGCTGACATTGAACCAAGTACTAGAACCTTACTGACGTGAAGTAACTTCTTAACCCTTAAACCATCGCGAGTAATAAAGCAGAATGAAACTTTTTAGACTAATTAGTGCCTAAACTATAAAATTAAGCAATGAAAATAATTTTATTCGCACTCACAATTACCTGCCTAACTTCCTGTAACCAGGTCATTGACAAAGCAAATAAAGCTGCAAGCACTGACTCTTTAAAGACCAATTTTGAAAATAAAAACAGTGGCCTTAGTCAGGAGATTCTGAAAGAAATAAAAAAATATTATCAGCAGAAATATGGCACAGAAGCTAGAATTGACGAGGAAAATACTGATTCACTCAGTTGTATCACTTACCACAGTATTTCGAATGAGAAGGATGGTACCAATAGTTTTCGTATTGCTATTTACATTGCTAAAAACGACTCAAAATTTCTTTTCGGTGCTAATCCAATAATTTCAGGAGATTTAAACAATGACAGGTTCAACGATTTAGTTGTTAATGTTCACACAGAAGGCGGTGGAGAGGGCTCCAATGGAATATGGTGGAATGATATATTTGTTTTCTTAAATCAAAATGGAAAGTATCGTTTAACAACGATTAAAAAAGACACTGAACTTGTTGATTGTGATGAAGGGCATTTTCTTATTTCAAAAATTGAAAATGGATATTTGATAGGAAACTCATCTTGCTATTCAAAAACAGATGCACTTTGTTGCCCTTCATTAAACTATTTAACAAAAACAAAGCTTCAAAATGACAAGTTGGAGTTTGTTAGCAAAACGAAATTATAATGCTAATAACAAAGCTTACTAGTTTGCTAATTTTATTTGTTGAGTCTTATATACTAGTCCAAAGAAAATCCCGTTAGAAATATGCTACTTAAACAAATTGGACTAATGTGTAACATGAAAAATAAATTGACTTTTCTTAGTGCAATCCTGCTACTGTGCATCCTTCCAGTATTTTCTTGTAGCTGTTACAAGGTGACAATGGGAGATAAAACTATGTATGGAATGAATTATGACACTTGGTTTAGCCAACCACGAATTTGGTTTGAAACAAAGGGTTATGGTGCAGTATTTACAGGTGCAAATTATCAGGGTGGAAATGACCTTACACCACAATCAGGAATGAACGAGTATGGACTTTCCTTCGGTACACTTGCAACACCAACACCTAACAAGGTAAAATCAATTGACAACAAAAAACAAATATTAAGTAGGTCAAACTACCTGAAAGACATTTTACATTCCTGCAAAAACGTTGAAGAAGTTAAATCGTTTATTGAAGAATACGACCATCATGTGCTTTCTAATGATGTATTTATATATACCGAAAAATCAGGAAAGTATTTGATTGTTGAACCCTACGAATTAATTCTTGGTTCGGAAGACAAGTATGTGCTCGCAAACTTCTGCCCTTCAACAATAACCGACTTCAGAAGTATTAAGCAAGAGCGATATATAAATGGAACTGAATTTTTGAAAAATAAAATTGACACCTCTCTTGCTTTTTGTAAAGCACTTTCAGACACGATGCATGTTTGCAGAAAAAAAATTGGCGATGGAACTTTACTAACCTCTATTTGGGACTTAAGTGGTGGAGTCGTTCATTTATACTTTTATCATGACTATAAACACAGCGTTCAATTTAACTTAAAGAAAGAGTTGCTCAAAGGAAATCACTCTTATGAAATTGCCTCTTTATTTCCTGCGAATAGTGAATATCAAAAATTACTAGAATTTCAAACACCATTGAACAATAACAAAATTGATTGGTTTCTGCGCATTTCTCTGACACTGTTTGTCTTTTCATTTTTCTACTTTCTTATCAGTTATTTTAGAAATTTAAAAACAGAATTTTCAAACTATAAATTGCTACTAGCCACATTGAGTGTATGTTTAGCCTACTACATGATTGCCTTAGCGACAGAAATGGGGATTTACTATTTTCCTTCTCCCTATAAAAATTACAAATTCGGATTGATTGACATAGCCTCTTACCTTCCATACATATTGATATTGCTGATTATTCCATTATTGTTAATCAACCGAAAAATCCTTAAATCGAATGCCTGGAAGACATTCTCAAGATTTCTTTTTACAATAAATACTATTATCTACCTAATTTTAATTATACTATTTACTTATTGGGGGTTTTATACAATAAACTAACTATGAAATGCACTATGTTGTATATAGCAAAAAAGTAAGCCGACAACTTTTATTGTATTTGTGTTACTTTCTAAATTAACACAGTTGAAGTTTTGAACCCTTCAAAATTAAACATGACCATCCTCATTATTTCACTCATACCCCTACTCTACCTTTACATAAAAATGTATCAGAATGAATCAAACACATGTTCACTTATTAATTACGCATCTTCCGATTTTTGGTTCAATCTTGGGCGGACTTGTGCTGGCCCATGGACTTTGGGCAAAGAGTAATCAAACTAAGATCGCAGCCTACAACCTCTTCATTATTTCTTCAATTGGAGCTGCAATAGCTTACTTAACCGGCGAAGGTGCCGAAGAAACTGTTGAAAACATGCAAGGTGTTGTTGAAGCAACTATTGAACAACACGAAGAATTTGCATTAGTTGCTTTAATCTCTTTAATCATTTTGGGAATTGCTTCTATTATAGGTTTACTAATAACTTTGAGAAAATCGCCATTAACAAGAACAATAGCATTTATTAGTTTATTTATTTCACTCATTAGCTTTGCGCTAGTCGCAAGAACCGGATATTTGGGCGGACAAATTCGACATACAGAAATTGGTTCTACTAGCAATCCTACTCCAACAATGAACGAAAATGAAGGTGATGATGACTAGATAAATCATTGCGCTATGATAAAGGATGCTAGCTTTTTAACCAACATTTTAATAGTGTTAAGCAAACTTTAGTAGCCATCAATACTGTTTTATAGGTTTAACAAATTAACAAATTCAAGGTGCAGACAATCAAATCAATAAGCGCCAAACGATAGTAACACCAAGGTACAAGCTTCTTCAGTGAGTATATTGTTTTGTTGTGCCAATGTCACAAATTCAGGATTCTCGGTACCGGGATTGAAAATTATTCTTCGAGGTTTAAGCTTAAGAATGTAGTTGTAGTAATTCTTTTGATGGGCCGGATTTATATAGAGAGTTACCGTATCGATGTCTGCTAGTTGTGGAGTTCCAGTTTCAATTTTTACGCCTGCAACCTTACCCTCCTTTTTTCCAATTTGCTCAATTGAATGGCCATGTTCCACTAAACGATGCGCAGCTATATTGGAATAGCGTGTTGGATTTTCGGATGCTCCGATAATTAATGTTTTTTTCAAAGTATCTAATTACACTTTAAAGTTACGCTAATTTTAGATGAGTAAGCGGTTATTTTCCAGAAAATATTTTAGTAACAAAAAACTAATCCAATTCAAAATAATCTAATTCCTTTCCAAATGTTTCATGCAAGCCTGTTAATGAAATAAATGCTATGCTAACCGTAATGGCGCCTACCCATAAAGCGCTCGAAACCATTGTAAATTGTAGTGTTTTGTGAAAGAGTTCAAAGCCCAAAGTTAATAACACTAAGCCACCACGTACAAAGTTTGGAACTGTAGTAGTAACCGTTGAGCGCAAATTGGTACCAAATTGTTCAGATGCAATGGTTACGAATACAGCCCAATATCCGGCAGCAAATCCAAGCAAAGCGCAAATAAAATAAAACACATTCGCTGAAATTTCTTTGCTAAACAAATAAACGGGAACAGTAATGATGATGGAAATTAAATAAAACTTAACAATGTTTTTTCTGTTTTTAAATAACTGACTTAAATATCCGCTCATAAAATCACCAACGGAAGTACCCAAATAAAAAAACAAAACTGCACTACCTGATTCTATATTCTTTATACCAAGTTCATGCGCAAACTCAGGCGATAGAAAAATAAGCACACCTATTAAGTACCAAATAGGCAAACCTATGGTAATGCAGCAGAGATAGCGAATGAAACGTTTGCGATTTGTAAATAACTGCATAAAACTACCCCGTTTCACCTTACTTTCTTTCACTTTATGGTACATGCCCGATTCAAAAACACCCATGCGCAACACCAATAAAGCTAAGCCCATCACACCTCCTATAAAATAAGCCGTAGTCCAATCAAAGTTTTTACCAACAACTCCTGCCAAAACTGCGCCCAACACACCAAAGGAAACTACAACCATGGTTCCATATCCGCGTGTTTCCTTGGTCATTGATTCAGCAACCAGGGTAATTCCCGCTCCTAATTCACCTGCTAATCCTATTCCTGCAATAAAACGCAACCAAGCATAAGTTTGTGTATCAGTTACAAAACCGTTGGCAATATTTGCTGCCGAGTATAAAAATATACTTCCGAATAATACCGATAATCTGCCTCGCTTATCACCTAAAATACCCCACACTAATCCGCCAACAAGCATTCCAAACATTTGGTAATTTATAAGGTCGATACCTACCGATAACAAGTCTTGTTCAGAAACTCCAATTGATAATAGGCTTTGTTTACGAACTATACTAAATAAAATCAAATCGTAGATATCAACAAAATATCCCAAAGCAGCAACCGCAATTAATACAGCATGCGATTTATACCATTTAGTCTGTTGTGTCATTTTAGTTAAATTTTAGTAGGATAAAGAAAATGAAAATAAAACAGTATCAAAATTAATTTGCAAAAGATATTTTTACACTCAATTGTTGATAGCGTTATAATTGCAAGCGCTCAGCATTTCTATCTAACATTTTTAAACGAACTATGACACAGGCCTATTCATTAATACTACTAAGAGGTTTACCCGGAAGTGGCAAAAGCACTTTTGCTGCAATATTATCCGAACAAAACAAATACCCGGTGTTTTCAGTAGATGATTTTTTTACCGATAAAAACTCCGGGGTTTACACATTTGATTACAGCAAAAATCACTTGGCCTATGCTACTTGTCAACAAAATACAGAAGCTGCTATGCTCGCAAAAAGCGAAAAAATAATACTTGACAATACTTTTGTATTTGACTGGGAAATGGAACCTTATTACAAGCTTGCTAAAAAGTATGAATACCGCATATTCTCAGTAGTTGTGGAAAACAGACACGGAGGTAAAAATGTACATGAAATACCCGAAGAAGCCATACATAAAATGGCTACAAAACTTGAGGTAAAATTGTATTAATTAATGGTACAAACTCAAAGGCTATTTTTTTTAACCTTTGAGTTTCTATAAGTCGATAGATGGTACTTTAAAGTGTACCTCTCCTGGCCTGCTCTGCTTCGATGCTTTCAAACAAAGCTTGAAAATTTCCTTTGCCAAAAGATTTCGCGCCTTTACGTTGAATGATTTCAAAGAATAAAGTTGGACGATCTTCAACCGGCTTTGTAAAAATCTGAAATAAATAGCCCTCCTCATCTCGGTCAACCATAATTCCCAATTCTTTTAACTTATTCAAATCCTCTTCAATAATTCCCACGCGTTGTTTTACAGTATCGTAATATTCACCGGGAACATGTAAAAATTCAATTCCTCGGGCACGCATTTCAGAAATGGTAAACACAATATCGTTTGTTGCAACAGCAATGTGCTGACAACCCGGACCTTTATAAAAATTTAAGTATTCTTCAATTTGCGATTTCTTTTTACCCGGAGCCGGTTCATTAATTGGAAATTTTATTCTTCCATTACCATTACTCATAACCTTGCTCATTAGGGCTGAATATTCGGTGGTTATTTGCTTGTCGTCAAACGATAAAAAATTTACAAATCCCATTACCTCTTCATACCACTTCACCCATTGGTTCATTTCTCCCCAGCCTACATTGCCTACCATGTGATCAATAAATTTTAATCCAACCGGAGTCGGATTATAATCTGACTTCCAAGTTTGATATCCCGGTAAAAAAGTTCCTTTATAATTCTTACGTTCAACGAACATATGAACTGTTTCACCATAGGTGTAAATTCCTGATCGAACAACTTCACCGTGCTCATCCTTTTCAACTGTAGGCTCCATAAAAGGCTTTGCTCCTCGTTTTACTGTTTCTTCAAACGATTTTTTAGCATCTTCTACCCAAAGTGCAATAATCTTTACACCATCTCCATGCTTTGTTAAATGCTGATTAATTGGAGACGTAGAGTTAAGCGGAGTAGTAAGTACTATGCGAATTTTATCTTGTGCTAACACATACGAAGCATAGTCTTTACAACCGGTTTCAAGTCCTTTGTAAGCATACGACTGAAATCCAAATGCCGTTTTATAAAAATGCGCTGCTTGCTTGGCGTTACCTACATATAATTCAACATAGTCGGTCCCTAGCAAAGGCAAAAAGTCTTGCGCTCCTTCAAATATTTTTTCCAAACCGTATTCAACATTTTTTATTTCTGTGGCCATTATTTCTTTTAATTAGAGTGTTAAATTTCTTGTAATACAATGTTTGATCTGCAGATTATTTTTACTTATTCTACCCAACTTTTATAATAGCTGCCATCATCTATTTTCATAGCTTCTTCAGTTACCATTAAAGGTCTAAACGTATCCACCATTACAGCTAATTCTTGAGTTTCCTTTTGACCAATGCTTCGTTCCATAGCTCCCGGTGCCGGTCCATGAGGGATTCCTTTTGGATGCAAGGTAATATGTCCTTGCTCAATATTGTTTCTGCTCATAAAATCCCCATCTACATAATACAATACTTCATCGCTATCTATATTGCTGTGATTGTAAGGAGCAGGAATCGCTAAAGGATGATAATCGTACAGTCGCGGACAAAATGAACAAACTACAAAAGTGGAAGTTTCAAAAGTTTGATGTACCGGTGGTGGCAAATGAACTCTACCGGTTAATGGTTCAAAATTATGAATGCTGAACCCGAATGGAAAATTATAACCATCCCAACCTACAACATCAAAAGGATGTGTTGCATAAACCACATCATGCAATCTATTTTCCTTTTTAATCTTTATCAAAAAATCACCCTTTTCATCATAGGTTTCTATCACTTTGGGAAGTTTAAAATCGCGCTCACAAAAGGGTGAATGCTCCAACAATTGCCCACTGCTGCTTTTGTATCTCTTAGGTGTATAAAAAGGGGCATGTGATTCAACGTAAAACAACCGATTATCAGTAGTTTCAAACTCCATCTGATAAATCATTCCTCTTGGAATAATCAGGTAATCGCCATATTCAAAGGGAATATTGCCCATAAAGGTGCGCAAGGTTCCTTTTCCTTTATGAATAAAAATCAACTCGTCAGCATCGGCATTTTTATAAAAGTAAGTGCGCATCGATTCCTTGGGTGCTGCTAAACCTATCGTGCAATCAGCATTAACCAGCACTGCTTTACGACTTTCTAAAAAATCATTCACCGGAAGTATGTTGAATCCTTTTAAGAGCAGGGCCTTTATATTTTTATCGATGGCAATTTTAGGACTTACATCAACTGATTGAAGTATTTCCTTTACTTGAGTGGGACGTTGCGCGTGGTATAATAAAGAGGAGTGACCGTTAAAACCTTCCGTTCCAAACAACTGTTCATAATAGTATCCTCCGGCAGGCTTTTTATATTGTGTATGACGCTTTTGAGGGATCGCTCCTAAGGTATGATAAATGGGCATTGGTGTATAAATTAAATGATTTTCATTTCGTTTTTGTGCGAAAGAAATATGCGCAAAAATAAGGAATTTTAAACTGTAATTTCAGCATAAAATGTTGCATTCTTTAAATTCGATTCAGCAAATTTTAGATTTTAAACTTGGTTATCTGACTTCTTAAAATTCTCCCTTCTGTAGGTTAGGGATTACAATTATCAATTAAAATCATTAGATTTGCTTGTTTGTATAGCAGGTAGCGAAGAGCAAATAAAAAATCATCTTCAAAAGAAGCTGATTTCGACCATGGTGTTTGCATGCTTCCTCTACCTTCAAATATGAAGAAAGTTTAAAGTTAACAAGGAATGTTGCGTTTTTCAATTGTGCAAAATTTTACCCCAATTATGTATTTATCCATCCGTAATCACACTATTCATCTATTTGTTGTATTAGTAACAACAATTGCTTTTAGTGCTCAAGCTCAAAAAAATTCAGGTACCCCTTTTGTTCAAAAACAAAATTCTTTTTCCCATTCATCCTATTTAGGATACTCAAATTTGGAAAGTACAAAGCCTTCTGAAAAAAAATTACTTGCTGCTAACTTTATTTCTAAACCTGATATTTCAACTGCCCCATCGGCTGTTGATGATGCTTATTCAGTAGATGAAGATAATATTTTCACAAGTACGATTCCATCTACTGGATTGCTTGCAAATGACACAGATTTAGATGGCGATAATTTGAGCGTTTCACTGGTCCCAACTATCGCTCCACAACATGGCTTACTTGTGTTAAATGCCGATGGTACATTTTCATATACTCCCGTTAGTGATTATAATGGTACTGATTCATTTGTATATGAAGTATGCGACGATGCAGCAATTCAAGAATGTTCAACAGCGAATGTAACAATTACAATAAATTCAGTAAACGATAATCCGGTTGCAGTTAACGATGCTGCTGTTCCGGATCCTATTGAAGATACACCCTATTCCGGATTCGGCCTTTTACTAAACGATTCGGACGTTGATGCAGGTGATTTGCTTTCGGTGTCAACTACAGCAGTGTCAGGTCCCTTGCACGGAACTTTAGTTTTAAATTCAGACGGCTCTTACACCTATAGCCCTGCTTTAAATTATAGTGGCAACGATTCTTTTACATACGAAGTTTGCGACAATGGATTGCCTATTGCCTGTGCCCAAGCTGTAGTTTCGCTCAACATACAACCGGTTAACGATGCGCCACAAGCGCTTGCCGATGCCTATTCTACTGCTGAAGATCAAACTTTGAATGCTGCATCAGTACTGGTCAATGATTCAGATCCTGAAAATGATTTGCTTTCTGTTTCGGTAGTGCCACTTTCAAACGTCACTCATGGTTCACTTCTTTTAAACTCTAATGGCACGTTTAGTTATACCCCTGCGGCTAATTACAATGGTAGTGATAGTTTTGAATACGAAGTGTGTGATAACGGAACTCCTGTAATGTGCAGCAGTGCTTTAGTAACATTAACAGTTAACCCTAGCAATGATGCTCCTGCTGCAGTTGATGATGCGGTAATTACCAATGAAGATGTGGTATTGAATGGAACTTCCTTACTTGCAAACGACAGCGACCTCGATGGGCATGCATTAACGATAAATACTACACCGCTAGTGAATCCTATTCATGGAAATGTGCTAATCAATATTGATGGAACTTATACATATACACCATCAGCAAACTATTTCGGCAACGATAGTTTTACCTATCAGATTTGCGATAATGGGGGTCCTGTGCTTTGTAGTTCCGCTTTGGTAACTGTCACCATTAATCCTGTAAATGATGCTCCTGTTGCTGTAGCCGACATCGCTAGTACTGATGAAGATGTTGTTTTAAACGGAACTACTTTATTGGCGAACGATAGCGATCCTGAAGGAAACTTACTTACCGTCACCACATCACCAATAACGGCACCATTGCACGGTAATTTTATTTTAAACTCCAACGGAACTTATTCCTACACTCCTTTTGCAAATTATTCCGGAAGCGACTCATTTGTATATGAAGTTTGTGACAATGGTTCTCCGATACAATGCGCTACTGCAAGTGTTTCGATCACTGTTAATGCAATAGCTGATAATCCTATAGCAACAAACGATAATTATTCAACCAATGAAGATGTATTGCTTAATGGAACTAGTGTATTAGTAAACGATAGCGATGGGGATGGTGATTTATTAAGCGTAAACACAACACCCATAACCAATGTTACAAATGGCTTATTGGTATTAAATTCAGATGGTACTTTTATTTATATTCCGGGAGCTAACTTCAGCGGTAGTGATAGCTTTGTTTACGAAGTGTGTGATGGAGCTTTCAATTGCACAACGGGTACAGCTGTAATTACGATTATTGCAGTGAACGATGCGCCCATTGCCCAAAACGATGTTGCAATAGTTGCTGAAGACGCAGTATTAAATGGTAGTTCATTACTTTCTAACGACAGTGATCCAGAATCCAATTTGTTAAGTATCTCAACTACTCCTTTACTTGCACCGTTGCATGGAAGTTTGCTTATCAACCCAAATGGAACATATAGTTATACGCCGGTTTCTAATTACAATGGCCCAGATAGCTTTGTCTATCAAGTGTGTGATAATGGATCTCCATCTGCTTGCGCTAGTGCTACTGTTTCCATTACAGTAAATTCTGTAAACGACGCTCCCACTGCAATTGCCGACAATGTAATCACCAATGAAGATGTGGTTCTAAACGGAGCTTCACTTCTTTTGAACGACTCAGATGTCGATGGAAATACCATCAGTATTAGTACAACACCGGTGAGTGCTCCATCTTTTGGAACACTCACCATTAACTCCAACGGAACTTTTCAATATACTCCAAACTCAAATTTCAATGGTACCGACAGCTTTATTTATCGAATATGCGATAATGGAACTCCTTCTCAATGTGCTACTGCACTAGTTACTATTGCAATAAATTCAGTAAACGACAGCCCGATGGCTCTTCCAGATGCAGCATCAACTGCCGAAGACAATGTGTTAATAGGCACTTCGTTATTGACAAACGATAGTGATCCTGATGGAAATGCATTAACACTTTCAACCTTACCGCTTGTAAATCCAACCCATGGCTTGCTAACGTTAAACGCTAGTGGAACATATGTATATACACCTACTTTAAACTATTCGGGCACCGATAGTTTTGTGTATGAGGTTTGCGACAATGCAGCACCTGCTGCATGCTCATCAGCACTTGTAACCATCACGATTACTCCGGTAAATGATGCCCCTTCACTTGTAAATGATACTTATACTACTGCTGAGGATACCCCATTAAATGGCACATCCATACTTAATAACGACAGCGATTTAGATGGGAATAATTTAGTATTAAATACTACTCCGGTTACTGCTCCTGCGCATGGACAGCTCACTTTAAATTCCAATGGTACTTTTACCTATGTACCGGATGTAAACTATTTTGGAAGTGACACTTTTGTTTATAGTGTATGCGATGACGGAAGCCCTTCTCTTTGTTCAACTGCGAGTGTTACACTAAACATTACCGCCTCAAACGACGCACCAATTGCCGTTAATGGAAACTATTCAACTTCCGAAGATGTTTCGTTAAATGGTTCATCTGTTTTAACAAACGATAGCGACCCGGATGGCGACTTGTTAATTATCAATACCACTCCTATTGTTAATGTAAGCAGTGGAAATCTTACTCTGAATTCGAATGGTACATTTACTTACATTCCTGCATTAAATTTTAATGGAACTGTAAGTTTTACCTATGAAGTATGCGACAATGCAATTCCTTCACTTTGCGCCACTGCCGTTACCACCATTGATGTTCTTTCTGTAAACGATGCACCTACTGCCCTGACAGATTTTTACGCTATAAACGAAGACACACCTCTCAACGGAAGTAGTGTTTTGACAAATGATTTTGATGTAGAACTAAATACCATTAGCCTTAATACAACTCCTATAGTTGCTCCACTTCATGGACTATTATTGCTCAATAGCAATGGAACTTTTACATATACCCCTTTCCCAAATTATAATGGCCCGGATAGTTTTACCTATGAAATATGCGACAATGGAACTCCATCACTTTGTGCCACAGCTGTTGCAAACATTACTATTAATGCCATTAACGACAATCCTATTGCGCTTAATGACAATGGCTCTACGCTCGAAAATATTACCCTAAATGGTACCACTGTATTAGCCAACGATTCAGACCCTGAAAATGGTACACTAACTGTTTCTACAACACCCATAAGTAATGTAAGCAATGGTATACTCGTTTTAAATGCCAACGGAACTTATACCTATACCCCTAATTTAAACTACAACGGCTTCGACACTTTCGTCTACCAAGTGTGTGATAATGGAACACCTGTTGCCTGCGCAACTGCAACAGTCACCATTTCTATAGGATCTGTTAATCAATTTCCGGTAGCAACAAATGATGCAATTAGTATGAATGAAGACACTCCTAATAGCAGCAATGTATTGAATAATGACAGCGACCCAGACTTAGATATTCTTACCGTAACAGCGGTTACTAATTTTCCTACTGCACATGGAAAAATTACCTTGGCCTCTAATGGTGCATACACTTATACTCCCAATTTAAATTATAACGGACCCGATAGTTATGTGTATCAGGTTTGCGACAATGGCAATCCATCTTTATGTTCCAATGCAACCATCAACATTAATGTACTTCCAATAAATGATGCTCCGGTGGCAATAAACGACAATGTTATAACACCCGAAGACGTTGTTTTAAATGGTAGTTCCTTACTTATTAATGATTCTGATATTGATGGGAATCCATTAACTTTAAATACAACTCCTTTGGTTTCACCGGCGCATGGATCTTTGTTACTAAATTCAAACGGAACTTATACTTATACACCGGCTCTAAATTATGTTGGTGGTGATCTATTTGTTTATGAAGTGTGTGATAATGGAACTCCTGCTCTCTGCAGCAATGCAGTTGTGTTAATCACGATTAGTGCGGTAAATGACTCCCCTACTGCTACTAGTGATTCATACACAACAAATGAAGACAATGTGTTATTTGGGTCCAGCGTTTTGGCAAATGATTTTGATCAAGATGGAAATTCACTGTCAGTTACCGGCGTTGCGATCACCCCACCACTTCATGGCAATTTGGTTTTAAATGCGAATGGAACTTTTATTTATACTCCCTTTCTAAACTATAATGGTACCGATAGTTTTGTGTATGAGGTATGCGACAATGCTGTACCTTCTCTTTGTGCTAGTGCTATCGTTAATCTTACTATTACGCCAATTAATGATGCTCCAATAGCAGTAGCAGATGTTGCTACTACTTCTGAAGACACACCATTATCAGGTGCATCTGTTTTAGCGAATGATACTGATGCCGATGGTAATCCGATTACCATAAACACTACACCCGCAGTTTTACCCTTACATGGTACTGTAACGATTAACAGCAATGGAACCTATTTGTATACGCCTAATGCAAACTATAGCGGGTCTGATAGCTTTACTTACCAAGTTTGCGACAATGGAATTCCCGTTCTATGTGCCACGGCAATTGTATCGCTTACGGTGAGTGCGGTTAATGATCCTCCGCTGGCAATAAACGATTTTGCAGTCACTAATGAAGATACACCATTAAATGGAACCACAGTATTATCAAACGATACTGACCCTGATGGTAATCCACTGATTGTTAGCATTAATCCTACGGTTATGCCAAGTAACGGGGTTTTGGTGTTAAATTCGAATGGCACTTACACCTATACTCCCAATTTAAATTATAACGGAACCGATAATTTTACTTATCAGGTATGCGATAATGGTAGTCCGGCTTTGTGTTCTACAGGCCAAGTATCAATTACTATAAATGCGGTAAATGATGCTCCACAGCCTGTAGCCGATGTCTTCACTGTTGCAGAAGATGTTATATTAAACGGTAGCAACCTATTGAATAACGATACTGACCCCGAAGCAAACTTGTTGGTAATTACAACGGTTCCAGTTAGCAATCCTTTGCATGGTTCTTTAACGATAAATGCCAATGGAACATTTGTATACACACCTACAGCAAATTACAATGGCCCCGATTCATTTGTTTATCAAACTTGCGATGCAGGAATTCCGGTTGCTTGTGCTACGGGGGTTGTAAATATAACTGTAACTCCAATAAACGATGCACCAATTGCACAAGATGATAATGCTTCAACACTTGAAAATAGTACGCTTAATGGAATTGGATTATTAACCAATGATTCCGATCCGGATGGTAATCCTTTAAGTATTTTAACAACCCCTCTGGTTGCACCATTGAATGGTAGTTTAGTTTTAAATTCAAATGGAACTTATACCTATACTCCTATCATTGGATATTCAGGATTTGACAGTTTTACCTATCGTGTTTGCGATAACGGAATTCCTGCTTTGTGTGATGATGCAGTGGTGACAATTGGAATTGGTGCAGTTAACCATGCCCCGCAAGCATTGAACGATGCTTTTTCTACCAACGAAAACATAGCGCTAAATGCTACAGTAGCATCAAACGATAGTGATCCGGATGCTAACAATTTATCGTATTCTGGAACAATTGTAATTCAGCCCGGAAATGGAATCGTAGTAATGAATACCAATGGTTCTTTTACTTATACTCCCAATTCAGGATTTTCAGGAAACGATGGATTTACCTATCAGGTGTGTGACGATGGTGTCCCTTCTTTATGTGCAACTGCAACAGTATCAATTACGGTACTTCCGGTAAATGATGCACCTATTGCGAATGCTGATGCAGTTACCATTAATGAAGACAATACTATTTCCACATACAATTTACTTAATAATGATACTGACGTTGATGGAACTTCACTTGTAATAAGTACCATCCCTGTGCAAACAACCCAACATGGTACATTGACAATTAATTCAAATGGAACTTTTTCCTTTATACCAGATTTAAATTATTCCGGAACCGATATTTTTATTTATCAGGTGTGCGACAATGGAACTCCGGCCCTCTGTGATACAGCTACTGTGACCATCACGGTAACAGCTGTAAATGATGCTCCTAGCGCTATTAATGATTCGTTTGTAACTACAATGAATAGCGTTATTAATGGAAATTTAATAAGCAATGACAGTGATGTGGATGGACCTTTACTCAATACTTCGATACTTGCATCCGTAACAAACGGAAATGTTGTACTTAATCCAAATGGCGCTTTTACTTATACTCCAACTAACGGTTTTATAGGAATTGACTCACTGCGTTATATACTATGTGATGGTGCCAGTGCTGCTTTATGCGACACTGCAACTGCATACTTTACCATTAATCCAATTCCTAATAGCTCTCCTATTGCGAATGCCGATAATTACACACTTACCGAAGATGCAGTGTTAACTTCACCTTTTTCTGTATTGGCTAACGATACCGACCCTGATGGGAATAATATAAGTATACTTATTTCTTCGCTTATTCTGCCTAACAATGGAATCTTGAATTTCAATGCTAATGGTACTTTTACCTACACACCTAATTCTAATTTTAACGGTACCGATAGTTTTGAATATACACTTTGCGACGATGGTACACCAACATTGTGTGATACTGCAATCGTTATTTTGCAAGTTACATCTGTAAATGACCATCCAATCGCTACCATTGATACCGCACAAACACTCATTAATACTATTGTTTCAGGAAATGTACTAAGCAACGATTCAGATGATGATGGTCCCCTGCAATTAATAACCCAATTAACTTTTCCATCAAATGGTTCCATAGTTCTTAACACGAATGGAAGCTTTAGCTATACTCCTAACAATGGGTTTACCGGTTCTGATACCGTTTTCTACAGCCTCTGTGATAATGGAATTCCAAACTTATGTGCAAGCTCTTATTTGGTAATTCATGTGAATCCCCTACCTCCTAACCAAGCTCCGGTAGCAAATCCTGATTTGGTAATTACTTCAGAGGACACTCAGGTAACTGGGAGTATAGCCTCAAATGACTCGGATCCTGAAATGAGTACCCTTATTTACACTGCATTTAACGGTAGCACTAATCACGGAACAATAGCGATAAGTACTTCCGGTAATTTTATTTACGTGCCTGCTGCAGATTATTATGGAACCGATAGCTTTGTTTATACTGTATGTGATACTGTTACACCTCCCTTGTGCGATACAGCACTTATTACCTTTACCATCACAGCCGTAAATGATGCACCAATTGCGCAAAACGATTCGGCTTCTATTTTACAAGGAACCTCAGCTTCTGGAAATGTACTTTCCAACGATTTCGATGTGGAAGCTGCTTCGCTTGCATCCCAGATACTGGTTTTACCAATTAACGGGATTGCATCTTTAAATGCAAATGGTGCTTACACCTATACCCCCAATGCAAATTTTATTGGTACCGATGTATTTTCATACGTAGTTTGTGATGGTGGAACTCCTAATAATTGTGACACGGCATTAGTAGTAGTTACTGTTTCTGCACCACCTTGTGCAGGATATATTGCGAATACTGACCAAGTTGTTACTAACGAAGATGTGCAAGCTGTAACTGCTGTTTTAACGAATGACAATGTTATTGCATCAAATGTAATTCTAACAATTGCTACAAATCCGGTTAACGGAAGTGTGAATATTAATGCAAACAATACCATTACTTATACTCCGGGGTTAAATTTCAATGGAACCGATTCATACATCTATACTGTTGGGCGATCAACCGGTGGTCCAAGTGTTTGCGATACAGCACTGGTTCAAATTAGTATTTTGCCGATTAATGATGCACCCCTTGCAGTTAACGATGCATTCACTACAAGCCCCGGGAATGCAGTAAATGGTAATGTTCAACTAAATGATTCAGATGTAGATGATCTAATACTTAATTCTGCAGTTGTACAATCAGCTTCAAATGGAATTGTTAACTTGAATTCAAACGGAATATTTACCTATACACCCAACCCTGGATTTATTGGAGTTGATACATTTACCTATTCAATTTGTGATGGCGCCACACCAACGCTTTGTGATACTGCAGTTGTAACCATCACAGTAAGTGGAAATTTATGTGCAGGGTTTAAAGCATACAGTGACACGGCGTCAATGCTTGAAGATAATTCAGTTACAATTTCTGTTTTGTCAAACGATACGGTGATACTTTCAAAATTAGGTATGGCACTTACCACTAATCCACAACATGGTATAGTGACCCTAACTTCTAATCAAAGCTTTACCTACGTACCTGCTGCAAATTATCATGGCCCCGATTTCTTTATTTACAGTGTAACTGACTCTACTTTGCCGGGTTCATTTATTTGTGATACCGCCATTGTTCAATTAAATGTAATTTCTGTAAATGATGCTCCTGTTGCGTTACACGATTTGTATACGATGAGTGAAGGACAGCTATTAAGCGATACTGTTGTAATAAACGATGCTGATATTGATACAGACACACTTAATGTTTCGGTTGTGATTCAACCAGCTCATGGTACCTTGCAATTAAATACTAATGGCACATTTACCTACCAGCCGAATGCATTCTATTTCGGATTCGATTCATTTGTGTATAACCTCTGCGAAAGCAATCAATCTGCACCACTCTGCGATACAGCTTTGGTGAGAATTTTTATCAGCAAAATAAATAAAGCTCCGCAAGCATATAATGATACTGCTACCATGAATCAAGGGGAAGTTCTCTCCAGAAATTTGTTAGTAAATGATATCGATCCGGATAACAACGACTTATTATCAACTAATATTGGCAGCATTTTACCTGCTCATGGTGCGCTGTCTATTCAAACAGATGGAACCTACCTGTACACTCCCGATGAATTATATTTTGGATTAGACTCTTTTTCTTATTCGGTATGCGATGACAATTTAAACAATAAACTATGCGATGAAGGAATGGTAATTATTACCATTCTCGAAACTCCCTTTACTATTCCGGATGCTTTTTCTCCGGATGGTGATAACATTAATGACTTTTTTGTGATAAAAAGAATTCAAGCATTCCCAAATTGTGAGTTAAAAGTATTTAATCGCTGGGGGCATTTAGTTTATAGTAAAAAAGGCTATGACAACAGTTGGAATGGAAAAGCCAATATTGGCAATGAAGGTGAAGGACTACCATCAGGTTCTTACTACTACACACTAATTTTTAATGATGGTGCTACTGAAACCAAGCAAGGTTATGTAGTACTAAGAAAATAGTTTATTGAAAAATTTTATCTGATTCAAATGAAGAATACCTTACAAGTCTTAAAAAAAATTCTGCCGCTAGGATTGCTGCTACTAATTTCACAGGTTTCCACAGCACAATTTCAACCGCAATTTACTCAATACATGTTTAATGAAGTGATCGTTAATCCTGCATATACCGGTGCACGAGAATGTCTTTCATCAACCTTATTGTATCGAAATCAATGGACTGGAATGGATGGAGCTCCGGTAACTGAAACCTTTACGATTCATTCGCCAATCGCGAATCAAAAAATGGGAATTGGACTGAGTGTTATAAACGACAAAATAACTGTAATGCGCAACACCGGAATTTATGCCAATTATGCTTATCGTTTGAAATTAGAAAAAGGCAAACTATCGTTCGGGCTGCAAGTAGGTGCGTTAAATCATTATGAAAAACTTGCCGATCTTAATCCGGTTGAAGCCAACGATCCACAGTTTGCTGCCAGCACCCCTAAGCTTTTGCTTCCCAATGCAGGCTTTGGAGTCTTTTATTATACAAAGAAATTCTATGCCGGATTTTCTATACCCAAACTTTTGTTGAATACCGTATCCGCGACTGAAAGTAAAAAAGTAAAAAATACACTCTCGGTGCGCGATTGGAATTGGCATATAACCGCCGGTTACCTTGCAGATGTTTCAGAATCAATAAAATTAAAACCATCCATTATTTTCAAAAAAGTGAATGGTGCACCAATGGTAGTTGATGCAAACTTAAATGCATTGCTCAATGATATTGTTTGGCTTGGTATAGGATATCGAACTGGTGATGCAATTGCCATATTTGCCGGATTACAAATTACCAAACAAATGCGTTTCGGCTATGCCTTTGATTACACAACTTCTGCGCTTAAAACTTTTAATGGTGGCACACATGAATTAACCCTGGGATTTGATTTCTCTTTTGATAAAGCAAAAATTGTTACACCTCGTTTTTTTTAATAGCCGTAATATAGATTATGAATAAACGGATACGTATATCACTAATTGTAAGTAGTTACCTTTTCATTTTTACCGGAATTTTTGCCCAATCAGTTGTAAAAAAAGCAACGAAGCTTTATGCTAAGATGGCATATGATCAAGCCATACCTAAATATTTAGCTGCCCTTAAAAAAGATTCAATGAATGCAGAATATAGCAGCAAATTGGCTGATTGTTATCGCTTTACACATAATCCGGAACAAGCAGAACGCTGGTATAGTAAATCTGTAAAGGCAGGAAAGGCCAAACCCATTGATATTTTTTATTATGCTCAGGCCTTAATGAGCAATGGTAAATACCCCGAAGCGCGTAAATGGTTGGAGGCATATAAACTTGTTGAACCTCAAGATATACGGGCAGAAAGTCTAATTAAAGCAATTGACAACATAAATGGGTATTTAGAAGATTCGCAAAATTTTAAAATCGAGAAACTAAACATCAACACCCTGGCATCCGATTTCGGAGCAGTGCAGTATAAAGATGGGATAATTTTTGTTACCTCTCGCGACCGCAATCAAGCTCTTAGCAGGACAAACAGTGCTACCGGTGAGAAGTTCTTTGCCCTGTATTTTGCCAAAGGAAAAGAAGACACCTACTCGGAACCTAAAATTTTTGAAAAGTCAATTCAAACTATCTACAACGATGGTCCCTTATGTTTTAATTCGACGCAAGATGAAATGTACGTTACCACCAACAATATTGAAGATGGTAAAACCAGAAAAAGCAAAGACGGAAATATCAATTTGAAAATTTACAGATATAAGTTTATTGAAAACGAATGGGTGTTTAACAACGGGTTTCAAGCTAATAACGATCAATATAATGTAGCCCATGCTTCTTTAAGTGCTGATGGGAATGAACTTTATTTTGCCAGCGATATGCCCGGTGGTTATGGAGGTATGGACATTTACAGGTGTGTGAAAAAAGAAAACGGATGGGATACACCCGTGAATCTTGGTGACAAAATTAATACTCCGGGGAATGAATTATTTCCTTTTATTAAGTCGGATGGAACACTCTATTTCACGTCTGGTGGGCACGAAGGATTAGGAGGTTTGGACATTTACTCTTCGCAAGAAAAGAATGGAACCTGGGCTTATGCAAAAAATTTGATGGCTCCTATTAATAGTAAAAACGACGATTTTGCTTTGGTATTCAACAGCGGTAACAATGACGGTTATTTTAGCTCCAATCGTACCACCAGTGCATATATGAAAACCAGTGATGACAACATGTATCACTTTACCGTTTTAACACCCCCACTAATTGAGTATACCATAAGTTTAAAAGATAGTGTTACGGATACCGATTTATCGGATGCTGAAATTACAGTAACCGATGCAGAAGGAAATGTTATAACTCAAAAATCTCCCAAGGGTTTGTTTACCTTAAAACTCGTACCTAATAAAACTTACCGCATTAATACTACTGTTTTTGCTTATATCAACCAACAAATTGATTGGACTTCAACCAGAAAAGAAACGCTTAAAGTTATTAAACTACAACGTTCACTAGGAATTGATTTGGAAATACAAGCCAAAGAAAGTTTCCTTTACCCTTATGGCATTGAAGGTTTAAAAGTGACCATCGTAAAAGCTAACACCAATCGTACAGAAGAATTCATTTCTGCTCAAAATGGAAAAGTAAATGCGGTTTTACAACCTGAATCAATGTACTATATTATTGCTACAGGAAAAGGCAAAACTTCAAACAAATATTTTGTAAATACTACCGGTATTCTTGAAGGAAATAAACTTTACAAAACCATTTATCTCGACAATACTTTAGATCCATCAACTAATAAAAATTGGTGTTTAGTAAGTGGAATCCTGCTTGATAAATCAACTAACTTGCCACTTAAGGACGTAAAAGTTACACTGTATGAACCTACTACCAATACTAAAAAGCAAGAGGCGAATACAGACGCTCTTGGTAAGTTCATGTTTTATAACATAGAATTAAATCAGGTGTATAAATTATTCGCTGCGAAAGAAGGTTATTTTACTCAAAGTGCTGAAACTTCAACCAAAACATCCAAAGACTGCAAAGGGTTTATTCAGAATTTTCAACTGGATAAAATCATTCTGAACAAAGCCATAAAAATCGACAATATCTATTTCGATAGCGGCAAATGGAACATACGACCTGATGCTGCTAAAGAATTAAATAAGCTGGTGAAGTTGCTTAAAGACAATCCTACCATTGTGATTGAATTAAGCTCGCATACCGACTCTCAGGGTAGTGCCGAAAGTAATCTAAACTTATCAGACAACCGTGCAAAAGCTTCAGCTCAATATATAATCGACAACGGAATTGACAGTAAACGGGTCAGCGGAAAAGGGTTGGGTGAATCTCAACCCTTGAATAAATGTATCGACGGAGTTACCTGTACCGAAACCGAATACCAGGTAAATCGCAGAACAGAATTCAAAGTTGTTGGAAATTTAAATTAATAGACTTACTAAAGTGCGGAAGTAAAAACAAAAATTCAATACCTGAAAATAACTTATATTTGAAACAAAATCTCTTGCAAATTTTTTACAAATGAAAAATATATTTCTTTTTATCGCTGTGCTTTTAACTAGCTTTCAAATTTCAAAAGGAAATGCTCCATTAGTAGTTGACTCAACCAATAAAACAGATGCTGCCGGATTAAAACAAGGACATTGGGTAGTTGCTAATTCCGACGGTCGACTAGAAGGTTGTCCGGCGGATAAAAAAGTAGAAGAAGGAAATTTTATTGACGGTAAAAAAACAGGACTTTGGGTGCAATATTATTGCAATGGAAAAGTTAAAAACGAACTAACTTTTTCTAACAATCAACCGAATGGTTATGCGAAGTTTTATTACACCAACGGTAAAATTTCTGAAGAAGGAATGTGGCAAAATAATGTATGGATTGGCGGCTATAAATACTATTATGAAAACGGACAAATCGCCTACGAGTTTAATTATAATGCACATGGCAAAAGAGAAGGTCCTCAGAAATATTACCACGAAAACGGAAAAATTAAAATTGAAGGCAATTGGATGGAAGGACAAGAAACAGGTGTATTAAAAGAATACTATGATGATGGAAGTCCGAAGTCTGAAAAAACATTTAACAATGGCCGACTTGATACCAATAATGTAAAAATCTATCTGGAGAAAAAAGTAGAAGTAAAAAAGGAAGAAGTAAAGGTGGAGGAAGTAAAGCAAGAAGTTGTGAAAGAAGCTCTACCTGTGGGATATCTAAAAGATGGATTTAATAAAACCTACAACTCAAAAGGAAAGGTTGTAACAGAAGGGAATTATAAAAATAGCGTTCAAATTGATGGTAAAAAATACGAGTACGAAGGAGATAAATTAGTTAAAACTTCGTTTTTGAAAGACGGTAAAATAGTGGATGTAAAAACAGAAAAATAATTCCTTTTCACATTTAATTAATCTTTCATTTTCTCGCTCGGTTTTCCCTGTATTGCTCGCAATGTAACGGTTGCTAAATTCTCCCAATACTCTTGCAGCACCAAATAAATAATTTGTTCATGAATCAAGCTTTAGAAATATATAATACGCTTAGCCGAAAAAAGGAAGTTTTCAAACCTATTAATGCTCCTTTTGTTGGGCTTTATGTATGTGGACCTACTGTATACAGCGATGTTCATTTAGGAAATTGCCGCACCTTTATTTCCTTTGATTTAGTTTATCGTTACCTAATTCACCTCGGCTATAAAGTGCGTTATGTGCGCAACATTACCGATGCCGGGCATTTAGAAGGCGACAGAGATGAAGGAGACGATAAGTTTGCAAAAAAGGCGAAATTGGAACAACTCGAACCCATGGAAATTGTTCAACGATATACCTTAGGTTTTCGTCATATAATGGCCGAGTTTAATGCACTGCCTCCGAGCATTGAGCCCACAGCAACCGGGCATATTGTGGAGCAAATTGAAATGACCAAAAAGCTAATTGACAATGGCTACGGCTATGAAGTTAATGGTACAGTATATTTTGATGTTGATAAATATGCGAAGGAGCAAGATTACGGTATATTAACCAACCGAAAACTTGATGATTTATTAGACAATTCACGCGAATTAAACGGTCAGGACGAGAAAAAAGGGAGACTCGATTTTGCACTTTGGATTAAAGCAAAACCCGAGCACATCATGCGTTGGCCAAGTCCATGGGGAGAAGGATTTCCGGGATGGCACATCGAATGCAGTGCAATGAGCAAAAAATATTTAGGCAATACCTTCGACATACACGGAGGAGGAATGGATTTAGCTGCCACACATCATACCAACGAAATAGCCCAATCGCAAGGCTGCAACCATACTCATCCTGTTAATTTTTGGATGCATGCTAATATGCTTACGGTAAATGGTGTACGCATGAGTAAAAGTGCAGGTAATGGTTTTTTACCGGGTGAGCTTTTTACAGGCAACCACCCTTTGCTCCAAAAAGGCTATAGTCCTATGGCTGTTCGCTTTTTTATGATGCAAACACATTACCGCAGTACACTCGACTTTAGCAACGAAGCACTCCAAGCATCAGAAAAAGGTTTTGCCAAACTGATGTCGGCTATGGAAACACTTAATTCCCTGAAACATTCTCCTAAATCGTCTGTTAATTGCGCTGAACTCAGCAAAAATTGTTACGCTGCCATGAACGACGATTTTAACAGCCCTGTGGTGATTGCCAATTTATTTGAAGGGGTGCGAATTATTAATTCTGTTCATGCCGGCACCGAAACCCTTACTGAACAAGATATTCAACTCTTAAAAAAGTTGTTCAACGATTTTGTAATCGATATTCTTGGCTTGAAAACTGAAAAATCTGAAACTAGTTCAACTGCCTTAAAAGAGGTAATGCAAGTAATATTAGACATCAGAGCGGATGCAAAAAACAAAAAAGATTTTGCTACTTCCGATAAAATTAGAGATGAATTGCTAAAACACAATATCACTATTAAGGATACTAAAGAAGGAACAATTTGGACTTTGTAACATTTTCATCCTTACATTGAGGTATAGAAATAACCTATTAAACATTAGATTTATAAATGCTTTGGATGATGTAATTTCGTAATGAATCGAAAACGGCGCTTCAACAAAATTGCAAATTAGTAGCAACTCAAATTTTAACAAGTGAAAATAAAAGTACTTTATATTGTTGGTTCGATAGGATTGCTTTACGCATGTTCAAATCCTGCACCTGAAGTCCAAAATACTTTGCCTGATACACCTGTTCAAGAGGTTCAAAAAGTAAAAGCTCCTGATTTTAATTCCGATAGTGCTTTTGGTTTCTTAAAAAAACAAGTTGATTTTGGTCCACGTGTTCCGGGCACTAAAGCACATGCAAACTGTGCGGAATTTTTTCAACGCAAACTCAAAAGCTATCAACTGGAAGTAGTTCTACAAGAAGCGCCGGTTAGCACTTTTGATGGAAATAAATTTACATTAAAAAATGTTATAGGCGCTTATCGTCCTCAACTAAAAAACAGAATTTTACTTACTGCACATTGGGATTCTCGCCCATTTGCTGACGAAGATGTTAAAAACATTGGAAAACCGATTGATGGTGCAAATGACGGTGCAAGCGGGGCTGCCGTGTTATTAGAAATAGCACGACAACTCTCTATTCATCAACCAAGCATTGGAGTTGATTTCTTATTAAATGATTTAGAAGACTATGGAGAACCTGATGGAGGAATGATGCTCCAACGCAAAGCGGATACATGGTGTTTGGGAACACAATATTGGGCGAAAAACAAGTCCTCCGATTATCAACCAAAATTTGGTATACTGCTCGATATGGTAGGTGGCAAAAATCCTACTTTTCCTAAAGAAGGTACTTCCCTAGCTTATGCTCCCGAAATAGTTGAAAAGGTTTGGAAGGTAGCAGCAAACTTAGGCTATTCAAAATATTTTGTGTCAGATCAGACCGGTCAAACAACCGACGACCATTTGTATATAAATAGTCTAGCCAACATACCATGTATCGACATAGTTCACATGAACCCCGCCACCGGTACCTATCCAGAATTTCATCATACTCACTCCGATAATTTAAACGGCATTGATAAAAATACACTTAAAATAGTTGGTCAAACGGTATTGCAAGTGCTTTATGAAGAGCAATAATTTTACCAATGTTCAACCTTTGAATACATTTTTTTATTTTGAATATCTCCTAAAATACAAATGATACAATCAGTAAAACCGAGCTTTGACGATATTTACATGGAACTTGCGACTAATTTATCGCTCAAATCGCATTGTGTGAAGGCGAAGGTTGGAGCCGTGCTTACAAAAGATACTCGAATTATTTCACTGGGATATAATGGCCCTCCTGCCGGAACACACAATTGTGATGAGGTTTGGCCAAGCGAAGGTTGTCCTCGCGATAGTAAAGGAAGTTGTTCGCTTGCATTACATGCCGAACAAAATGCAATTTTATATGCTGCAAAAAACAATGTCTCAATTGAAGGTTCAACACTTTATGTAACACTCTCGCCGTGCATTTCGTGTGCTCGTGTTATTTACACTATCGGTATAAAAAAGATAATTTACCTTGATTCCTATGCCGAATATAAAAAACTGATTGTGGATGAAGGAGTTGAATTTCTTAAAAAATTTGGCGTTCAAGTGGAACGCTATTCTCGAAAGCAGTAAGCCATGCAAAACACCATTTTATTTTCGCATTCCTACTTCCTTCAGTTCGACCCCAAACAATATAAACTGGGACAACCCTATGCACCACTAGCAACAATTACAGCTGCTGCATTTATGCGCGAAAAAGGGTATTCGGTTGATTTAATGGATGTTCAATTTGCTAATTCTGCCGAAGAACTTTTTCCAATTCTAAAACAACAATCTCCACGCTTTTTTGTGATGTACGATGATGGGTTTAATTATCTCACCAAAATGTGCCTTACCAATATGCGTGATGCAGCTTTTAAATTAGCCCAATATGCTAAAAACTGTGGCAGTACTGTAATTTTTTCTAGTTCGGATGCAACAGACCGGGTTGAACTTTATTTGAACAACGGGGCCGATTACATTATTATTGGTGAAGGAGAACAAACTTTAGCAGAATTAATAGAAGGTCTTACTGAGAATAAAGAATTAACAACAATTGCAGGTCTAGCTTTTTTGCAAAAAGGGACGATTAAACGTACCGATGCACGACCTGTAATGCGCGATCTTGATTTGCTTCCTATTCCGGCTTGGGACTTAGTAAATATGGTTGAATATAAGATGCATTGGTTACAACAATGTGGGTACTTTTCACTCAACATGAGCACCACACGCGGCTGCCCGTTTAAATGCAATTGGTGCGCAAAACCCATTTATGGTAATCGCTACAACTCCCGATCTGTAAACCATGTTATTGCCGAATTAAAATTCCTTAAACAAGTATTTGATTTTGATCATATATGGTTTAGTGACGATATTTTTGGCTTGAAACCGGGATGGGTTGAAGAGTTTGCAAATGCTGTTGCCAG
>DGQS01000001.1 GCA_002389785.1 Bacteroidetes bacterium UBA4408 | reverse complement strand
TTTGTGGTGGGTTTCATATTTTTCTTTTATTCCACGCAATATCGAAATAGCAACATCGGCAGTAGGTTCATCAATCAATACCTTTTGAAAACGACGTTCCAAGGCTTTATCTTTCTCAAAGTATTTTTGATATTCATTTAAGGTTGTAGCACCAATAGCTCTCAACTCACCTCTTGCCAATGCAGGTTTTAAAATATTGGCAGCATCCATGGCACCTTCACCACCACCGGCTCCCACAAGTGTATGTATTTCATCAATAAATAATACGATTTCGCCATCAGCAGCTATAACCTCTTTTACAACCGATTTTAATCGTTCTTCAAATTCGCCTTTGTATTTAGCACCTGCTATTAAAGCACCCATATCGAGCGAATAAATTAATTTCGATTTTAAATTTTCGGGAACATCTCCATTTACTATTCGATGGGCTAAGCCTTCAGCAATGGCAGTTTTACCTACTCCCGGCTCTCCAATAAGGATGGGATTATTTTTGGTTCTTCTTGTCAAAATTTGCAATACTCTTCTTATTTCTTCATCTCTACCAATAACCGGATCGAGTTTGCCCTTGCGAACTTGCTCGTTAAGATTGATTGCATATTTATTTAATGAATTGTAGCTTTCGTCGGCACTTGCAGAATTAGCACTAGCTCCTTTTCGCAAATCAGCGATTGCTGCTTTCAAATCCTTTTCATTGATGCCATTGTCTTTCATCATTTGCGAAATTGTATCCTTCGTTGCCAATATTCCTAACAGCAAGTGTTCGATGGATACAAACTCATCTTTAAAATCTTTTAAGTACGTGCTAGCTTTTACAATTGATTGATTGGCCGCATTTGATAAATAAGGATTTCCACCATTTACCTTGGGATAAGTTTCGATAATTTTATCGAGCGCATTTTCAAAATTAACGGTGTTGACATTTAATTTTTTTAGGATAAATGGAGTAACGTTTTCATCCACATTGAAAATTCCCTTTAATAAATGACCATTTTCAATTGCCTGTTGATCATTAGCAATAGCTATATTCTGTGCTTCCTGAATAGCTTCTTGAGATTTTATTGTATAATTTTTTAAGTTCATGTTTGTTTGATTTTTATTCTTCTTAACTTTTTCAATAAATGCTTCCTTTTTCTTTCAAAAAATATTCCCACAATGAATTTGCAAGTAATTAAGTAATTTTGGCTTGTCTTTTCAATTTTAGCCGACTATTTGTCTTGAATTTAAAGGATTTCAAAACATTTCGTCAGTAATCTCTATGTATAAATTTTTAATTCGACCAATACTTTTTTCTGTTTCACCTGAAAGGGTGCATCATTTGGTTTTTAACTTTCTAAAGTTAAGTTTTAAAATTCCATTTGTATCCAAACTTGTCTCCAGTTATTTTTGTAATCATGATACACGCTTGCAGCGTAAAGTATTTGGATTGAAATTTCAAAATCCAGTAGGATTGGCTGCAGGTTTTGATAAAGATGCAAAACTGGTAAATGAATTAAGTTGTTTGGGGTTTGGCTTTATTGAAATTGGTACTGTTACGCCTTTACCACAACCGGGAAATCCTTTACCCCGAATGTTTCGATTACCAGAAGATAATGCATTAATTAACCGTATGGGGTTTAATAATGAAGGCGTAGTTGAAGCAGCAAAAAGATTAAAAAAGCGCAACCGAGATATATTAATTGGTGGGAATATTGGTAAAAATAAAACTACACCAAATGAAGTAGCTGTAGACGACTATGTAAAGTGCTTTGACGCTCTTTATGAAGTAGTTGACTATTTTGTAGTTAATGTAAGTTCACCCAACACTCCCGATCTGCGGGCATTGCAAGATAAAGAGCCACTAACAGCATTGCTATCGCGCTTAAAAGAACTTGCTGCTACAAAACCCTTGAATAAACCCATTTTGCTGAAAATAGCGCCTGACTTAAGCACCCAACAATTGGATGAAATTATTGATATTGTAATGCAATTGAAGATTGATGGAATAATCGCAACAAATACAACAATAGAGCGATCTCATTTATTAAGTGATAGTGAGTTAATTAATTCCATTGGGCCCGGCGGTCTCAGTGGGAAGCCTTTAAAAAAACATTCAACTGAGGTTGTGAAATACATTTCACTTAAAAGTAAAGGAAAACTTCCTATAATAGCGGTTGGTGGAATACACTCTGCCGAAGATGCACTTGAAAAATTAAATGCAGGTGCTACCTTAGTACAAGTATATACAGGATTTATTTATGAAGGACCTTCCTTAATTAAAGAAATTAATGTAAAACTATTGAATTCAGAAGTGGGCAAAATTAAGCAGCAACATTCTAGCAATTAAGAAATCAATTCATAAAAACAAAGCTAAACAACAGTCCAAAAAAATGAAAATAATTGAATGTCCAAGAGATGCCATGCAAGGAATTGAAGAATTTATTCCAACTCAAAAAAAGATTGATTATATCAATAGTTTGTTAAGAGTTGGATTCGACACCATCGATTTCGGAAGTTTTGTTTCGCCTAAAGCAATACCTCAATTACGAGATACATCCGAAGTTTTAGCCGGACTCGACCTTTCTAATACCTCCTCAAAATTACTCGCAATTGTAGCCAATACACGAGGAGCTGAAGCTGCAGTTGAATTTGAAGAAATAAATTATCTTGGTTATCCTTTCTCTATTTCAGAAACATTTCAAATGCGTAATACTAATGCTACAATTCAAGAAAGCTTAATACGTGTGGAAGAAATTCAAAACTTGTGTGAACGCAATAATAAAAAGTTGGTAATTTATATTTCTATGGCTTTTGGAAATCCTTATGGGGATGAATGGAGCAGTGATGTGGCAATTTATTGGACCGGAATGCTTCACCGCATGGGAATAAAAATTATAGCCTTATCAGATACCGTTGGAGTTAGCACTCCTGAAAGTATTGAATATTTATTTTCTAATTTAATTCCTCGATTCAACGCGATTGAATTTGGAGCACATTTACATTCAACACCGGAAACCCGCTTCGAAAAAATTGGAGCGGCTTATACTAGTGGTTGTAGACGTTTTGATGTTGCCATACATGGTTTCGGGGGCTGCCCAATGGCAAACGATAATTTAGTAGGAAATCTCTCAACCGAAAGTTTGATCCATTATTTAGAAACAAATAAGCTGGATCCAAAACTTAATAAAGCGCAGTTACTTGAAAGTTATTCATTAGCAAATTCAGTATTTCCGCTTCATGCATAACCGAAAGAATTAACTCTTGTTTTTAAACGCCATTAGCTTGTTCAGATCCTCAGGAGTGTCAATTGCAATTGATTCAATTTCGGTAACAGCAGTTTGAATTTTATATCCATTTTCTATCCATCGAAGTTGCTCAAGTGACTCGGCTACCTCGAGTTTACTTTGTGTTAATTTCGTAAGTTCTGAAAGTGTTTTCATACGATAACCATAAATTCCAATGTGCTTATAATAGTCGGTATGTTTGCACCAATCAGCTTGCTGAATTCCGCGGTAGTAAGGAATTGGACTACGACTAAAATAAATTGCTTCTCCGGAATTATTGCGTATGACTTTTGGTGTTGAAACACTTTCCAATTCTTGGGCTGAAGTTATTCTTTTCACCAAGGTAGCAATGCTTACATTGGGGGCTTCAAAACACTTACAAAGCAATTCTATTTGTAAAGGGGAAATAAATGGTTCATCGCCTTGAATATTCAACACTACATCCTTGTTGTTGATGTGTGTTAAACAAGCGGCTTCATAACACCGATCTGTTCCACTTGGGTGCTGTTCGCCAGTAATTACCGCATTTCCTCCAAAGCTGAGAACATGCTGATAAATGCGATCATCGTCGGTGGCAACCAGTACTTTTGAAAGTAAGTTTACTTTAGCTGCTTGCTCATAAACCCTTTGCACCATGGTTTTGCCATCAATTTCGCTCAATGGCTTACCTGGGAAACGGGTAGAAGCATAGCGCGCCGGTATAATGCCGAAAAATTTCATACTATGGTGTTTTCATATATTAAGAAAGTAACCATTTATTCATTGATAATACTATAAATTGACAACTATAAATGTGAACTATTTGAATAAAAATTTATCCAAACAACCATTCAAAAACCTCTTCAATTTTACTTAAAGCAACTATTTTAATTTTATATGCAGAACTATCCAGTCCTTTTTGATTGTATTTTGAAATAAAAATTTGATCGAAACCCAATTTTTCGGCTTCTGATATTCGTTGATCAATTCGGGTTACCGGTCGCAACTCACCGGATAAACCAACTTCCGCCGCAAAACAAAACTTAGAATCAACCGGAACATCTTCATTACTAGATAAAATAGCACAAACAACTCCTAAATCAATTGCAGGATCATCTACTTTTAATCCGCCGGCTATATTTAAAAATACATCTTTACTACCTAATTTAAAACCACAACGCTTTTCGAGTACAGCCAATAGCATGCTTAAACGGCGCAAATCAAATCCTGTACTTGAACGTTGCGGTGTGCCATAGGCTGCAGTGCTTACCAAAGCTTGAATTTCTATTAAAATTGGACGCATTCCTTCGAGTGTAGCGGAAATGGCTATACCGCTAAAGTTTTCATCCCTGCTTGAAATTAAAACTTCTGAAGGATTGCTAACTTCACGTAAACCGGAGCCTAGCATCTCGTATATTCCAAGTTCGTTAGTACTTCCAAAACGGTTCTTGGTACTGCGCAGTAGGCGGTACACATGATTTCGGTCGCCTTCAAATTGAAGCACGGTATCGACCATGTGTTCCAAAATTTTAGGTCCTGCTAAATTTCCATCTTTTGTAATATGCCCAATTAAAAATACCGGGGTACCCGATTCCTTAGCAAATCGAAGCAATTCAGCAGCACATTCTCTAATTTGCGAAACACTTCCGGGCGACGATTCAATTGAAGTAGTGTAAAGGGTTTGTATCGAATCGATAATTAGCAAATTGGGTTGTAATTTTTCGATGTGTTGAAAAATTAATTGAGTGGAGGTTTCAGTAAGAATATAACAGCCCGTGCTTCCTTTTTGAATGCGCTCGGCCCTCATTTTTATTTGTTGTTCACTTTCTTCACCACTCACATAAAGTACTTTCAAAGCGGTTTGTTGTAGAGCCAACTGCAACATTAAAGTTGATTTTCCTATCCCGGGTTCTCCTCCAAATAGAACTAATGAACCGGGTACAATTCCACCTCCCAATGCTCTATTCAATTCTTGATCGGCTAAAACGATGCGTTTTTCCTCGCTCGAACTAATTTCACTTAAGAGTTGTGGCTGAGTACTTCTTTTATTAGCAGCTTGAGGAATGCCCGGTGTATTGTCGAGCTTCTGAATTACTTCTTCAACGTAGGTATTCCATTCATTACAGGATGGGCAACGACCAATCCATTTGCCGGACTGGGCGCCACAATTCTGACAAAAAAAACTTGTTTTTACTTTAGCCATACTTCCAAATTACTCTTGCATTTTAAAGATAAAACAATTTTGATTCTTATTTCTGGGATTTAAATGGTGTACTACTTTATCAATAAAACCTGGTTCTATTGCTGTTTCATAAGTTAAATTAGGGTAGTACTTTTTAAAATCTGCTATTCGCTTGGCTAAATTTTCCTCTTGAAAAAAGATAACATAATTGGCCTTTTCTTCTTGTTTGAGGTTCTTCTGTTCTTCGTACAGATCTTTAGCGGTGTGTAAACTTGTAACACCATGTACCCCCCACGAATTACTATTAAATCGACGCAAATAAAAAAGGGGCGGCATCAAAAAATCATCCCGGTTACTATCTTCAATAACAATATAGCGCAAATCCTTTTTGTGCGATAAATAGGTCATTGCCTCAACCCTGTTTCGTTTTGAATATGCAACTGTAACCGGCAGCAATGCTATACTATTCAAGATCCAAAAAAATATCCAGCAAGCTTTTAATAAGCCTTGCTTTCGTTGCCAAAAAGTGGAATTCTCTATCCACTCTTTCCAGCCAATACTTCCCAAAATTATTATAAACGGTACAATAGGAAAAATAAAACGTTCTTGTTTATTGGGGAAATAAGAATGAAAAACAAGGAATATAAAACTTGGAAGAAATAGTAAAGTATATTTTTTCCAGCTTCGGAAAAATCCAACTAAAAAGAACAAACTTATGGGTGGAATCAATATTCCTCCCAATACCAAAAAATACTGATACCATGCTTGAGTATTATAGTCGCGGGCATGTTCAATGTTGTATTGCACGTAAGCTTGAAATTCGGCAAATGGTCGTTTCCAAATGATCATATCGGTAATTCCTTGAATCGCACAAATGCTAAAAACTGCACCAATGCCAAATAAAAATGCCCCTTTCCAATTTTTTTGTAACAAAAGTACTACTCCTAAACCACCAATAAATAGTGTACTTTGAAAGCGAATTGAAAAAGCGGTTCCAGCTATAAAGCCTGCCAATACATAATCAAATGCTCTTTTTTTAATTGAATTTATCAATAACAAATACGTGGCCGTCATTAAAAATGGCACACAAACCACTTCAATTAAATTTCGAACACTAAGCATTGGCATAAACCAAAAAAGGGCAAGTAATAAACCAACTTGACGGGCTAACGACTTTCCTGAATAGTGTTCGGTTATTTTATATCCGAGTATAACAATCACTAAGGATAAGAGGGAATGAATCAATCGTACAAAGTACATTTTTACTTGTGGATCGAAGACTCCGATTTGATGCATTCCTTTGAAAAAAAAGTAATGCAATCCTGTATAAAATAAACTATGTCCACTGGGCCCTCCACTCCCATCACTGTCGGGTAACCAATTGTTGAAGTTGTAATTATCAGCCCAGGATTCGGCTACTTCAATAATCAAAAAATGATCATCGTGCATCCCATATCCTTTGGAAAAAAGCACCGCTAACAATCGAAATAAAACAGCCAACACCAGCACCACTGGTAATGGTTGTTCCTGCCAATATTTTCGAATCGTTGAAAGCATGGATTTAACTGGATTTTATTTTATCTTCAATAGCAGTAGTAGAAAAGCCTGGTAAAAATTCGATGGTAACCACTTCACCGCCGTTCGCTTTTACCAAATCGTAACCTACTATTTTCTCAACTTTCCAGTCTGCACCTTTCACTAACACATTGGGTTTAACCAATTCAATTAATTGATAAGGTGTGTCTTCATCAAATACTGTTATGGCTGAAGTAAAATGTAAGGCGGCTAACAATAATGCCCTCGATTGTTCATTTTGAATAGGCCTTGAGGGTCCCTTTCCCAATCGTTTAACTGAATTGTCGGAATTTACACCCACAATTAATTTAGTTCCTAAATCGGCTGCTTTTGCAAGGTAATCGATATGTCCCTGATGCAGTAAATCGAAGCAACCATTCGTAAAAACAAGTTTCTCATTTTTAAAACGCATGCCATTTAACCATACAATTAGCTGTTGGCGCAGGAATATTTTATCAGAAATCGCTTGCAGATGCATTTGTTTGTTTATTAAGTAAGGGTAATAAAACTAATGAAATAATTCCAAGTATCAATATTACCAATAAACTGGAAGTCCAAACGATCCATGAAAAAGCAAATGCAATTACAAAGCTTATAAAATAAGAAGCTGTAAGTAATTGAGTAACAAGTGCTTGATATGCACCTGTACCACCTGGTACAAATATAATGGCCACACTCCCAAAAGTTAAAATTGCGAGCGCAGCACCCCAACCTAAGGTGGTTGTTTCATCAAAACACAAAAAAGAACAGTATAAAATTAAAGCATAACATCCCCAAATCGCGACTGTGTAAGCAACAAAACCAAACGGGTTTTTTACATTTTTTACCGACTTCATTCCCTCCCAAAATCCCTTTATTGTTGCTAAAAATTTTCCGGAAAGAAGTTGCTGGAACTTATGCTTATATTTATAGAAAACAACAATACATGTTAGGCAAAATAAGACGAACAGGAAGACAAATACTAAATTTTCTTTCAAATGCATTAGTTTGTTTTGAAAGGGAGAAAGGATGGAATCATTCACTAGTTGAAAAATTCTGTGAAACTCAAGAAGCAAAGTCAAACCAAAAATAATCAATAAGCAAATTACATCAACTGCCCTTTCTGTAATCACTGTTCCAAAAGATTCCGAAAATGGAATCTTTTCGTATTTTGTTAAAACACCACATCTTGAAACTTCTCCCAATCGAGGTAGCGCAAAATTTGCTAAGTAGCCAATCATCACCGCAAAAAAAGTGGTTGATACTTTTGGTTGGTGACCCAGTGCAGTTAAAAGCATTTTCCATCGCACTGCCCTAAACCAATGGCTAAGGCCACTGATAATCATGGCCACTGCTATCCAAATATATTTTGCTTCCTTAAAGGCTAGTAAAATATTCTTTTTGTCACTGTCACTTAAATTTCTTGTAACAAGCCAAATTAGTAGAATTCCTATTCCCAGAAAAAACAGGGCTTTTAAAACATTGGCAAGTGATTTATTCATTCGTAGTTGGTCAATTTAAACAAGTTAGTTCATACTGTAAATCAGCAATCTGCTTAGTTATTTAATCGAATGTTGTCGATTAGTCTCACAGTTCCTACACGTACCACAATGAAACCCATTAGTGGTTTTACTGTGTTCCAATGGTTAGTTGGTTGAAGTTCTTCAGCATCAGCGATTTCAAAGTACTCTAAGCGAAAGCCCGGAATATGATTAATCTTTGTAAGTACAAACTGTTTAACTGTTTCGACCGGATGTTTAAAAGCCATTTGTTGCGCTTCAAGTAAGGTTCTGTAGATAGCCGAAGCAGCATCTCGTTCATTCGCTGAGAGTAAGGTATTTCTAGAACTCATTGCCAAGCCGTCCATTTCTCTCATAATTGGTACCCCCACTATTCTAACAGGCAAGTGTAAATCGGCAGTAAATTTTCGAATAATTGCAAGTTGTTGAAAATCCTTTTCACCAAAATATGCGGTATGCGGTTGCACACAATCGAAAAGTCGTTTAACCACTTTGGCCATTCCTAAAAAGTGACCCGGACGAAAAACACCTTCCATTACTTTATCAAGTTTTCCAAAATCGAATTGGGTTGCATCTTCTGAGGCATATATCTCTTCTACATCCGGAACAAACACTACATCACAGCCTTGGCTTTCCAACAGTGTTAAATCGGCTGAAAGTGTTTTAGGATACTTATCAAAATCGTTCTTGTCGTTAAATTGCAATGGGTTTATGAAAATACTGCATACCACCACATCGTTTTCCTTTTTCGCAAATTGAATGAGGCTTAAATGGCCTTGGTGAAGGGCACCCATTGTAGCCACAAAACCAACTTTTTTGTTGTTTAGCTTACAAGTTGCCGTATAATTGCTAACTTCTTGCTTTTGTTTTAAAACAATCATAAATGATGGCTTAGCTTTTAAAAGATGTATAAAATTGAAGATTACGGCATCAAAACCAAGTAATAATTTAAGGAAGTGGGCAAAGCTAATATATAAACTTGAAATTGAGCAGATATTTTACTAAATTTGCACTTTGAAAAAATAACCTTAATCTAAACCAATCTATATGAAGAAAGCAAAAGTGTTATTTGTGTCTCAGGAAATATTCCCCTATTTAGATGAGAGTCCGATGGCCAACATTGGTAGATACCTGCCCCAGGGAATTCAAGAAAAAGGTAAAGAAATCAGAACATTTATGCCTCGCTTCGGAAATGTAAACGAGCGAAGAAATCAATTGCACGAGGTTATCCGATTATCCGGAATGAATTTGATTATTAACGATAGCGATCATCCGCTAATTATTAAAGTTGCTTCAATTCAGAGTGCACGCATGCAAATATACTTTATTGATAATGAAGAATATTTCCA
>DGQS01000113.1 GCA_002389785.1 Bacteroidetes bacterium UBA4408 | reverse complement strand
CGCTACAAATCAGGAACACGCAAAATAATGAAGATTCAAAAAGAATAAACAGCTCTTTTTGAGTCACCTCGTTTTTCTATTTTTTTAAGCTCAAAAGCATTTTATCTTTGCCTCAATGGCAAAAGAAATTGAACTTGCTTTACAACAAATTATTAAATCGCTTCCCGATAAGCCGGGTGTATATCAGTATTTTGATAAGGATCAAAAAATAATTTATGTAGGAAAAGCAAAAAGTCTCAAAAAAAGAGTTAGCTCCTATTTTAATCGTGATAATTACGAAAATAACAAGACACAAGTGCTTGTTAAGCACATTTGCGATATCAAAGTTATTTTGGTTGAAACTGAACTGGATGCCTTGCTGTTAGAAAATAATCTAATCAAAAAGTATCAACCACGCTATAACGTTCTTCTAAAAGACGACAAAACCTACCCTTGGATATGCATTAAAAATGAGCGTTTCCCACGCGTGTTTTCAACCCGAAACGTAATTAAAGATGGTTCAATTTATTTTGGGCCTTATGGTTCCGGAAAAATGATGCACACCTTACTTGACCTTATTCACCACCTTTTTCCATTACGTAATTGTAACCTTAATTTAAATGAGGAAAATATAGAAAAAAACAAATTCAAAGTTTGTCTCGAATATCATTTAGGAAATTGCAAAGGACCTTGCGAAGGTCTGCAAACTCTCAGAGATTACAACGAACAAATTGATGCAATTAAAAACATCGTAAAAGGAAATATTTCGGAAGTACAAAAGCAGCTTAGTACATTGATGCATGCCTTTGCTGCAAATTTTGAATTTGAAAAAGCTCAATTGGTTAAATTAAAACTCGAACAACTCGAAAAATATCAAAGCAAGTCAACTGTGGTAAACCCTAGTATTACCAATGTAGATGTTTACTCCATTGCGAGCGATGAACAATTCGGTTACGTTAATTTTTTGAAAGTGGTGAATGGTTCCATCATTCAGGCACACACCATCGAGCTAAAAAAGAAACTCGATGAAAGTACAGATGAATTATTACGTATTGCCATTACCGATTTACGTCTTCGCTTTGAGAGTGCAACGCGCGAAATTATTGTTCCCTTTGTACCCGATTTAGAAATAGACGACGTTTCTTTTATTGTACCTCAGCGAGGTGATAAGAAAAAGTTACTCGAATTGAGTGAACGAAATGTTGAATATTATCGAAAGGAAAAACAAAAACAAGCCGATTTAGTAGACCCTGAACGACATACTAAACGAATATTAGCTCAACTCAAAAAAGACTTACGTTTGCAAGAAGAACCTCGACACATTGAATGTTTCGACAATTCTAATTTTCAAGGTGCTTATCCGGTTTCTGCTATGACGGTTTTTAAAGATGCGAAACCGAGTAAAAAAGACTACCGACATTTTAATATAAAAACCGTTGAAGGTCCCAATGACTTTGCTTCCATGGAAGAAGTTATTTATCGTCGCTACAAACGTATGTTGGAAGAAAATCAAGAAGTCCCTCAACTCATTGTAATTGATGGAGGAAAAGGACAATTGAGTTCGGCTATGGAAAGTATAGATAAACTAGGACTCAGAGGAAAAATTACCGTAATTGGAATAGCTAAAAAACTCGAAGAAATTTTCTATCCGGGAGATTCTATTCCCATGTATTTGGATAAAAAAGGCGAATCGTTGAAAGTGCTTCAACACATTCGTGATGAAGCCCATCGCTTTGGAATTACACATCACCGAAATCGACGTGATAAAGCAACATTAAAAAGTGAGCTCACCGACATCAAAGGAATTAGTTATAACACGGCACAAAAACTACTTTGGAAATTTAAATCGGTGAAAGTTATTCGAGAAACCCCAGAAAGTGAATTGGCTGCTGTTATCGGAAAATCAAAAGCACTGTTGGTATACACTCATTTTCATCCAAACAAGGTTCAATAAACGACTAGTTTGTGCGTAGCGAGTGTTTGATTTGTACTTGTATAAATTCCAACAAAATAAACTCCTTTTGAGAGGGCAACTTTTACATAAGTGCTAATGATTGTTTGTAGCACCAATTTACCGCTTTCATCAAAAATTTTTAGCTTGTTGTGATGATTACCTGATTCTCCAGTAATTGCAATTTCTTGAAGCAAACTGTTGTATGAAATCTGCCAATTATCATTTTTTGTTTCATCATGCATGCCAGCGGTAGTTACAACAATTGTATCAGTATAAGATGCAGTATCCTGGCACATGTTAGTTGCCGTTAATTTTACAGGGTACACACCAATCACACTATACACATGCTCAGGATTAAGCAAGTTGGAATTTGTTCCATCGCCAAAATCCCAGTTAACCGAAGTTGCATTCATTGAAGTATTCGTAAATTGCAGGGTATCGCCATGTTGTGAGTAAGTAAAATAGCTAAAGGGAATATCGCCTGGTGAATACCAATTAGACAAACTATCAAAAACCGATTTATTCGATTGCTGTTGTATTATTAAAGCTTCTGCTGTTGCAACTCCTGCAGGCACATAAATGTTTTTGACCTTCGTATGAAAAAAACTCGAATAAAAAACACAAGCAGCTGCATATGAACCATAAATACTTGGATGACTTTCATCGCTTTGGTATAAATCGAAGGTTGGATTTTGTTGTATTAATTCACGCCATACTATCCCAACAGGCGCAACCGATGCATTGTTTTGTTGTGCCATTAATAAATACGAAGAACGCAGTCTTGATTGCATTCCTGCATAAGTACAAACAGGAGGATAGGCTGCGCAATTGAAAGCATCTCCGTTTTTACGACCCCAAGTCATATAAAAAATTGTTTGGGCGCAACTATCAGCTGCATGCACCAAACTGTCTAACTTACGTGCATATGGTAATACTCCGTTTGCAACTTGAGAAGGCGGAAAGGATGGTTCCTGGCTTTGAGCTTGTAGAACGACATAATCCCAATTACCTTGAGCAATTTTTGATAGCGTAATTGAATTAATCGAATGACCATACAAATTCATTCCCCCGGGAACATTGCTATCAAAATACAAAGAATCACCCATTGAATGGGCTATTTGAGAAACAAGTAAGGGCAAATTATTTACGTCAGTGTAACTATTGCCGATAAACAAAACACGTTTAATGGTATTAGCTTGGCCGGTATAAATAGCTTGAGTGAAAAATAAAATCAGCAAGGTTATTCGGCGTATACTCATGGCTTAACTTAATTTTTCGGTAAGTAATTTTATTTCAATACCCGGAGATATTTTTTCATAAATAATATTGTATACCGCATTAGTAATTGGCATACTAACTTGATAGACTTTATTAATTTCGTGAATGCATTTTACAGCGTAGTAACCTTCGGCAATCATTTCCATTTCCATTTGTGCAAACTTCACCGAATAACCCTTTCCCAGCATATTTCCAAAAGTACGGTTTCGACTAAATTGGGAATAAGCCGTCACCAGCAAATCGCCTAAATAAGCCGAACTTTTAATATCGCGGTCAATGGGATGTACCGCATCAACAAAGCGTTTTATTTCTTGAATAGCATTGGAAATTAATACCGCCTGAAAATTATCGCCGTATCCAAGTCCGTGACAAATACCACTTGCAATAGCAAATACATTTTTTAAGACAGCTGCGTATTCGGTTCCGTAAATATCATCGCTTACGGTTGCTTTAATGTATCGACAACTTAAATAATTCACCAGAAGCCTTGATATACTTTCCTTTTGGGATGCGATGGTTAAATAGGAAAGCTTTTCCATGGCCACTTCTTCAGCATGGCATGGGCCTGAAATAACACCAAAATTTTCAAATGGAACCTGGTATTTCTTATTAAAAAATTCACCGATGATTAAGTTACCGTCGGGCACAATTCCCTTAATTGCACTAATGATGATTTTATCCTTTAAGGAATCTGATGTAATTGACTTCAAGGATTCTTCAATAAAAGCGGCAGGAACCGCCATCACTAATATATCGAATTGCTTAACGAGAGAATTAAGGTCGGCATCAATTACTAATTTATCTACATCAAATTCAACAGAACTTAAGTAATGTGGATTGTGTTTGAATTTTTTTATAAACGAAACAGAATCCTTGCTCCGCATCCACCAGCCAACTTGTTCGACATTATTTAACAGCATTTTTACAATTGCCGTAGCCCAGCTACCACCGCCAATTACTGCTATTGATTTAGTTTCCATATAATTTTTGCTGCTGATTTTCAGCTAAGGTAATTATTTGCCATTTAAATAATACAGTAGGTTGAACCAAAGTAGAATCACTGCACCTAAATTTAATTTCACTCACTTTTCTCCCTTTTAGTCCATCGCTAATTCGCTCAATTAGCGGATTCACCCACAAACCGTTTACTGCGTTTTCAGGAATAATACGATAGGTTTTTTGATCTCCATTATCCATTTTATAATCCATAAAATACACGGCATCCCTGTAAATAGCTTTCCTGAGATTACCTAAAAAATTACTTTTAAAGAATGTTTTAATTCGAATAATGCCCAACGAATCAGTTGGTACTTCAATCCATTTATTCCATTCTCCGGATTGCTCATCCCCTTCCACAATAAAGTCAAAATTGAGCCGCTCACTTCGCTTAAATAACACATGCTCCGAATCGGAATAGAGTAGTTGATACTTATTAAATAAAGTAAAAATAGTATGGGGTTCGTCGTTTAAAAAATAACGATTGTCAAAGCAATCTACTCCGCCATTCGGTTTGTCCATGTCCCACAAATAATAGTTTGCCGCTTTGTTGGATGCAATAAATTTTGCATTATTTTCATCCAGCCAAGGAGTATAAGCCCCGCTTTGCAAATTCGGGCGAGGCTGCCAATTAAGCTTATTAGCTGCGACATAGGTTAACTCCCAAGGAAAAAAATCAACGGTTGCTGTACCAATCTTTTCAATAATTGAAGAGTTTAAAACACGCGGTTGCAAATTTTTATTTGATTGCTCATTCGCTTCCTTTAAAAGTGTTTTGTGCTGAAAACAAACACGTACAAAATTCTTATATCCATCGAATGGAATTTGTGTTTCAAGCGTATACATTCCAGTAGCTTTCATGCTTTGAAAAAACAGTAAAACAGAAAGCACCAATAAGGCCAATGACACAATTTTAATTGGCTTTGAAAGTAAAATTACCAAGGCTGAAAAAAGTAATAGGTAATCGAAAAAAAACTTAAGATGATAATTTTCTTCGCGCGAAAAAGCATATTTCCAAGCTGCAAGCAAAGCGAGTATTGATATAAGATATAAAAGAGAGATTGTTTTCTGTCGCAAGACAATTGGTATTGAAAAAAAGCAAGCTGCAAAACAAAAAAGTAAATACCAATTATTTGAAACTTCCAGAATCATTGCACTCGAATTTCCGACACTCAATTGCCAAGTTCCAACTAAGTAAGCATAAACACCATTCACATTTCCGTATAGCGCCAACCAAATCACTAAAAAGAAAAGCACTGCCGAAAAAAGTATGACCGAAACATGATCAAGATTTTTGGTTTTTACCCAACTGTATATGCCATAACTTCCCAGTATTGAAAGACTCATCAAACCAAAGGATGATTTAACAAACAAGGCCGTTATAGATAGCACAGCACCAAGTATTAACAACCAGTTTCTGTTACTAAGGTGATGCAATAACATACAAATACTTACTGATCCAACGAATACAAAGTCGAGATAAAACCAACTACTTACTGCAAAAGCTAACATGCAATGCAGTATCCAATAGCTTGAATTAACTAGCTTTCCCAAATAAATAAATAGAACAATAAATAAAAAACGCAGCAAGGATACTACCACCACCCCTATCAAAAAATTATGCGCTATAGCTTGCGGAAAATACAAAAACCCCAAAGGGCCATAGGTGTAAATTACCTCTGTTCCAAAAGGAATACGGTGAGCAAAAATATAATTGAGTCCAAAAGCATACGAAGGATCCAGACCTGTTTCGATGGTAGGATTAAAGGCATAGAACGATCCAATAAATACCAAAAATGAAAGCGGAAACAAATAATTAAAAGGGATTTGCAGTGCTTTCAAATTCAACTAGTAATTAATTAGCAGCTTTTGCTTCAGGTCGCATTTGAGGAAAAAACAACACGTCTTGTATTGAATTGGAATTGGTCATAATCATTGCCAAGCGGTCGATTCCTATTCCAAGTCCGGATGTAGGCGGCATTCCATAATCAATGGCACGTAAAAAATCCTCATCCAATTGCATGGCTTCTTCATCACCGCGTTTTGCCAATTCTAATTGCTCTTCAAAACGAGCTCGCTGATCAATTGGGTCGTTCAACTCTGAATAAGCATTACAAATTTCCTTTCCATTGCAAATTGCTTCAAAACGCTCCACCAATCCCTGCATGCTTCGGTGTTTTTTGGCAAGAGGCGACATTTCCTGAGGATAATCGGTAATAAAGGTTGGCTGTATTAATAGGGCCTCACATTTTTCGCCAAAAATTTCATCAATAATTT
>DGQS01000183.1 GCA_002389785.1 Bacteroidetes bacterium UBA4408 | reverse complement strand
ATATACCGGTATTCGAATCAGAGGTAGCGATGGTAGTCGTATTAACACCACTATTAATGGTATAGCGTTGAATGATGCAGAGTCTCAAATATCCTATTTTGTAGACGTTCCGGATTTGCTCTCTTCGGTCGACAATATTCAAATTCAACGCGGTGTTGGTACTTCTACCAATGGTTCAGGTGCTTTTGGCGGAAGCATCAATATTGAAACTTCCAAGCTAAGTGTTGAACCATATGCCACCTATTCCAGTTCAGCCGGAAGTTTCGCTACTTTTAAAAACACCTTGAATTTAGGTTCCGGATTATTAGCAAATGCTTATAGTTTTGATGTGCGGCTTTCTAAAATTTCAAGTGATGGCTACATCGACCGTGGCGCATCAAATTTGCTAGCCTACTACCTTTCTGGCGGATACTATGGAAAAAACAGTACCTTAAAATTTATCAGTTTTGGAGGAACCGAAAAAACTTATCAATGTTGGAATGGAGTTCCTGAAGCAAAATTATTCGGAGATTCAACTGCACTGGCCGATTACATTCAACGTAACTATCTTTCAGAAAGTGCTGCCCAAAATTTGCTGCAATCATCAGCACGTACCTTTAATTCATTTACCTATACTAATCAAACCGATAATTACAAACAGCTCAATTACCAACTACATTTTAGTCAGCGGATTAAAAATTATTGGAATGCATCAGTGGCCTTGCATTATACCAAAGGACTTGGTTATTATGAAGAATACAAAGAAGGTGTAAGCTTTACCGATTACAATCTTCAAAATGTAGTGCTAACCAACGATACTGTTTATACAACCAACCTTGTACGTCAAAAATGGTTGAGCAATGATTATTACGGAATAACCTATTCTTTAAATTATTCACGCTCTAAAAAATTCTTTGCAACACTTGGAGGTGCCTATTCAATTTACGATGGCGATCATTATACAAAACTTATATGGGCAAACTATTTCAGCAATGCTGATTTAAATAAAAAATATAATTTTTCAAATGGACTGAAAAATGACTATAACATTTATGTAAAAGCTAATTATCAAATAAACCGTTTGATTAATGCGTTTGCGGATGTGCAGTTTCGAAAGGTTACCTATTCCTATCCTGGATTTACTACTTCTTTAGAAATTGAAAAACAAAAAGCAAGGTTAAACTTTTTTAATCCCAAAGTAGGACTAAGTTATTTTATCACTAGCAATAAATTACTTTATTTAAGTTACTCAATCGCCAACAAAGAACCTTCAAGAGATGATTTTACTCAAGCCTCATCTACCAGTGTTCCGGCTCCAGAAAAATTAATGAACTGGGAATTGGGCTATGTTCAAAAAAACAAACGATACTCATATTCTTTCAATACCTATTTAATGAATTACATAAATCAATTAGTATTGAACGGTGAAGTGAACGATGTAGGTGCCTATAATCGTACCAATGTTAACAAAAGTCATCGACTGGGCATCGAATACACGACGGCCATTCAACTATTCAAAAAATTAGAATGGTCAGCAAATGCAACTTGGAGTAGCAATAAGATTAATCAGTTTTATGAGTTTGTAGATAATTACGATAGCAGTTACCAGGAAGTAATTGAACACCGTAATACCGATATTTCTTTTTCACCTGATTGGGTTGCTGCAAGTACTTTAAGTTACACTCCTATTAAAAATTTGACTGCAGTTTTTTCGAGTAAATATGTTGGCAAACAATACCTCGACAATACCTCCTCAGCCGATCGAATGCTCGATGCATACTGGGTAAATGATTTGCGTTTGAATTATAGTTTGCACCAGAAACAAGTTAAAGAAATACTGTTCACACTTAGCTTAAACAACCTTTTCAACGAACAGTACGAATCAAATGGATATACCTATAATTATATTTCGAATGGAAAATTAGTGGTTGAGAATTTCTATTTTCCACAAGCAGGATTTAATTTTATGGCAGGTGCTACACTCAAATTCTAATCCAATTTCGAATCAGTTTATTCAATTATAACTTCATTCGAATCTAATTCTACTTTATCACCCGGTCGAACTTTTGCACGTAGACGTAACTCGACGTTGCCATTTAATTTTACGTTTCCATTGCTCACACAATATTTTGCATCGCTTCCCATGGCGCATAAACCGGATGCTTTCAACAATTTTATGAGTTCGATATATTCACCGGTAATTTTAAAATTTTTTGTTTTCATCTATTTTATTTTTGCACTTATAGGATTTTTTAACCCTTGGTACGATTTAAGTTTTGCTTTGATGGTTCCAACTAAAATTGGAGTCTCAACATAGAGCGGTAGTTTATTCTTGTCATCCGTTACCCACACCGTCATGTCATCACCTGCTTTAAAAATAGTTCCTTCCACCAACATGGGATGAAATTTTATACAGTTAAAAGTACCCAGTTCGGTAGTAATAGTTTCCTTTCCCAGATAATCAATATACAGTGAATATACAGCATTATCAAGGTATAGCGATATTGGTATTCGTGTATTTTTTGGATACGAATTAAAATCAATATTTCTTGCCGAATAAATCATGCTGAGTACATCGAAAGTACAAGGGGCTATTTTAACTGAATCAGCTTTCACCGTTTTATTTTTTAATCGGGTAAAGCTATAAGCCTTCAGACTTGAGTAATTAAAAATATTATCGCTGTAATTGACCGTTGCTCCTTCATGAGTATCTCGGATATAGCGCAAAGGTTTCAAATAGGTGGTATCGCAAATCGTTTCAAATCGGTCGCGTACTTTATACATCCAATCGTATTTTGTGTAAGTAGCTCCGAGTCCGGTAAACTTATAATAAGGTTTATTATTTTGTTGAATTAAAGTTGTCTCAAAACTTGCTTCACCGGCATTCACCCAAATCAATCCCCAATTGTAGGAAATTTCATACTGTAACTTTTCACCTGACTTAACAACAGTATTTTTAGTTGAACAAATTGGAGTTTGCGAAAAGCTTGTAAGTGTAATAAGAAGCAATAAGAGTAGAATCAATTTTTAAAGAAGGATGAATTTTATACTTCGAAGTTAGTACAAAAAAAAATCTCTCTGATGGAGTCAGAGAGATTTTCTTTTCAGGAAGTAATTGATTACTTCTTTTTAGCTGGAGCTTTTTTAGCTGCTGCTTTTTTAGCAGGAGCCGCTTTTTTAGCAGGAGCTGCTTTTTTAGGAGCTGCTTTCTTAGCTGGAGCTGCTTTTTTAGGAGCTGCTTTTTTTGCTGGTGCTGCTTTTTTAGCGGCAGCTTTTTTTGGAGCTGCTTTTTTCGCTGGTGCTTTTTTTGTTGCCATTGTTTTTTGTTTTTAGTTAATCTATTAATTAATAGTCGATACAAAGGAAATAAATGTTTTGGAAATAAAATATTTTTAATGCACTAATTATCAACATAAAAATGTTAGTTACTGAAATTATTTTTTCGCTTCTTACTTTTTTTCGGTATTACACTCCGTATTAAATTTCAAATCAAGCATTCTATAACTATTGATTTTGCTATACATTCACAACATTTAATTCAAAATTAAACTCGATTCCAAATTTTCAAATCAATCAAAATTGTCGATTTTTTTTCTTCAAAATATTTTCAATTTTTTTTTGTGTTCGGAAATTTATTTTTCAAAAAATGTCCATCGTCCGATAAAAATATACCTCTAAAAATTATTTCCTCCTTGTTTTGATTTCTCTGAAAGCCTTTGTTTTAAGCAGTTTCATGCAATAATATTTTACTCCAACCTGCATTAGTAAAATTTCTTTCCTGAAATCTCATTTTGAAATCAACTTGTTTCTTTACTCAATGAAAAAAATGAAACACCATTGGTAATAATTCACACCACCTCAAAAATCAGCTTCAATATTCAGCTTAACTGAAGTCTATAATAAACACTAAAATAAATTTCATTAGCAACAATCAAGCACTTTAAGCTTCTAGACAATTTAAAAATCACAAGTAGAGATTATGAAATTCAACAATGGATATTGTAAAAGTTGAATTGAGTACCAATTGATATTTTCAAAAAAAAGGAAAATAAAATGATGTACCTTAAAATTAGTTGTCCAAAAAAAGGTAACTCTTAATCAGGGTTGTTTTGGTAAGCTCAACAAATTCACGAATAAGCGATAGGCTCCTGAATTTCCTGCAGGCAGTTGACGAAAGAATGCTAATCCAGTGTAAGCAAAATTTCCCTTTCCATATTTTCCAATAATCAAACTTCCTTCCTTGGCTGATTCGTTTTTATCACTTACCGAAAAAATACTTTCATAGTTTTTATCTACTTCAGTAGCAAAATAAATTCCTCGTTCCTGCACCCAATTATCAAAATCGGACGAAACAATTTTATTTGGATAATTTAATACTGAATGATCAGCTTTCAAAAATTGCATTGGCGCATTTTCATCCGTTACGCGATCACGTGAAATTGTAAATGGGTAAGGACCAATTTTTGCCAACAAAGGTCCTATTCGATTATTGGTATTATATTGAACAATTAAATTTCCTCCCATCTTAATATAGTCCATCAAACGAGGATAAAATTGTTGAAGTCTTTCATTTGTGTTGTATGCGCGCACACCTGTAATAATGGTATTGTTATCCAACAAGTTTTCTTTCGCCAATAATTCATCTGTGAGTAAAGTCACATGGTAACCAATTTGTTTGAGGCAATCAACTATTTCATCACCTGCCCCTGGAATAAACCCAATATTTAATCCAGCTTTTTTTACATCAATACAAACCAATTTCGCCTCCGACTTTGCAAGAATAAATTGATAAGGTATATGATCGTATTCAACTCTCTTTATAGACGAAGTATAAGTAGCTGTACCTAATTGTATACCTATTTCAAGTTTGGCTTCTTTTCCGTTTTGCGGAGGAGTAAGCATTCCATTTATTACTAACTCTGTTCCTTTGTTTGCAATTTTAAATTCGTTTGTATCCAAAACTAAGTTCCACCCTTTTGCAACTGTAGCAACAATTTTACCTTCAAGCGCTGATTTATTTGAACGCAAAATCAATTGAATTTTTTTGGGATTGTTATCAGCAAATACATAAACCCGCTCTGATAAATTTACAGTTACCGGTGGTACTATTTCAAGCGGGCGATACACCTCTCCTTTCACCGGATCAGTTGATTTAAAAACAACAGGTCGTTCAATGCGAAAATTTTTACCGTTAATTTCAAAATCAAAAAACACATTCAACGGACTATCATTTTCTGCTTTTCCAATCCATAACTTGTTGTCTACGTAATATTGCCCTACTCCGTGTGAATGATTTAACCAATAAGGTGATGAAAAGGGTAAACTTGGATTAAGCTTTTCGCGATGTTTTATTGTTATTAATTCATTCAATTTGGGAGTTAAATTTAAAAGTGTGTCGTTCTGATTAAAAAATGAAATGCTTTTGCATGTTAGTTTTACTTGGTTTCGGTTAACAAATTGTAAGTTAAGTTCTAGATCAGTTCCGGGTATACCTATATAATCAGCTGCTGAAGCCTCACACCACAAGCCCGAACAAGAAATAATAAGCTGCTCAATTTCTTTCAACTTTAACTTCTTCCAATATAAAAACTCCGTGTTCTTTTCTTCCTTATTTTGTAAAAGTGTATGTATTTCTATAAGCGCATCTACTGATTTTTCCGGATGAGCGATCGAATAGAAGTCGATGCAATTTGAAATTTTCTCTTTAATGGTTGCACAAGAATTTAGTCTGTCCCAACTTTGATTGATTCCCTCAAATAGGTCATTGTTGGCAATATCACCTTTTATTTGTTTGAAAAACTCAAGTGTGTTGCCACGAGTTTTGGCAGATCCAAATCCTTGGCTTTTATGGTTTGAACGACTTTCGGCTGCAACCTCTCCATAACTTTTACCGGTTAACACATTGAACACACCAACATTTAATTTTAACTGACTCGAATCGGTAGTATTGGTTCCACCAAAATTAAAGGTGTTCCAAAATATTCGCTTTGCTTGCCAAACTTGTGTATACTTTAATTGATGCGGAAATTTAGAAGCATCGGCAGCAGCGGTAAAAGCTTCTTCGGCTAAAATTGCTGAAGCGGTATGGTGACCATGCCCACCCTCACCGGTAGTTGGAAAACGACAAATAATTACATCCGGTTTAAAATTTCTAATCACCCAAACCACGTCTTCCAAAATACTATCCTTGTTCCAAAACTGAAATGTTTCTTCCGGATTTTTACTATACCCAAAATCGTTGGCACGGGTAAAAAATTGCTCAGCACCATCAACCTTGCGTGCAGCTAACAATTCTTGCGTACGAATTAAACCCAATGCTTCACCTTGCTCCTTGCCAATTAAATTTTGACCACCATCGCCGCGCGTAATAGATAAGTAACCGGTTCTTACATTTCTTTCTTTTGCTAGATAGGAAAGTAACCTTGTGTTTTCATCATCGGGATGAGCTGCAATATACAATACCGAACCAAGGGTGTTTAACTTTTTTAGACCAAGGTAAATTTCAGCTGAGTTTGTCTGCACCTGAGCAAAAGCATATTGCAGCATTTGCAAGTGAAGCATTATAATAACTATGCAGGATTTTTTCATAAAACTGAGGTTCACTTTTTTATTATTTGGATAAGCCATATTAATGCATTTAAAATTCAAAAGAGTACAATTAACGAGTTCAATAATTACAAGCTACAATAGTATAAAATTAACCGTCAGTTAAAAAGTAAGATTTCAATTTGTACCTTCTTAATATAGACCTTATATTTGGCTTTCTAACTCAACCATATATTATGAAGAAAATCCTTACTTGCTGCCTCGTTTATTTACTACTCGTTAATCATCTCTCAGCCCAAACCTATTTGCTTCAACCGGCATATCCAACATTATCAACGGTTTTTCTTTATCCGATTGAACTAAAGAGCGTGCCCGATACAAGTAACCGAATGTTTGTTGTTGAAAAACACGGTAAAATTTATGCAATATCCACCAGTGGTGCTACTACGACCGCTAAATTATTTATTGACCTTTCAAGCATCGTTAGTCAATCTGGAGTATCCGGCGAAACAGGTCTTTTAGGCTTGGCATTTCACCCTGACTATGCAAACAATGGATACTTTTATGTGAATTATACGAACAGTCTTAGTGGATCCTTAAAATCATACATTTCCCGATTTCAGGTAAGTGCCACCAATCCCGACTCAGCACTATTTAGCAGCAAATTTGAGATTTTAAACATCAGTCAGCCTTACGGGAATCACAACGGTGGTTGCCTAAATTTTGGCTTAGATGGATATTTATATTGTGCATTCGGTGACGGAGGTTCAGGTGGGGATCCATTAGGAAATGGCCAAAATAAATCAGTTTTACTTGGAAAAATTTTACGTATCGATATTGATTCTGCTGCAACTCCGTTAAATTATTCCATTCCTACCGACAATCCTTTTTATGGAAATGCCCAGGGATTTCGAGAAGAAATTTTCACTTATGGTATGCGTAATACCTGGCGATTTAGTTTAGATTCGGTAAGTCAAAAAATGTGGGCAGGAGATGTTGGTCAAAATGCCTATGAAGAAATTGATATACTCGAAAGTGGCTATAATTACGGTTGGAATGTTATGGAAGGATTACATTGTTACAATGCTACCATTTGCGATACCACACAAAAACGTAAACCAATATGGGAATATGCACAAGGAAATTCTAACTATTCGGTTACCGGAGGATATGTGTATAGAGGTTCATTAATGCCGGCCTTATATGGTAAATACATTTATGGAGATTATGTTTCGGGAAGAATTTGGGCGTTAAATTATACCGGAGTAACTCCAACTACCAATGCACTAATTATTGACAGACCTACGGCAACAGCGCAGCAAAAATCTATTTCTGCTTTTGGGGTCGATCGTCAAAACAACATTTATGTTATTTCTTACGGTGAAGGTAAAATTTACAAAATCGTGCCCAATACTACCAGCATTGATGAAAACGCAACTATTGGTCACTCGTCAATTTCTCAAAATATTCCCAATCCATTTACACAACAAACTACTTTTACAATTTCATTGGCTTCCAAAAGCGATGTAACACTTTCCATTTATAATGCCTATGGTGAGTTGGTAAAAACCTTGCTTAATGAATCAAAACCTGCAGGTGAATTTCAATTGCTTTTCGATGCTGAACAGTTGCCATCCGGGATTTATTTTTATAGCTTAACAACAAATGAGGGTAACATTACTAAAAAGATGTTGCTTAATTCAAAATAGTAAAATAAACTTATTTATCACTGGAATAAAGTTCAAGGAACTGTCATTTTCCACAAGTAGAACTTTATATACTTTTAATGTGTTACTCTGGAAAAATTTAATTTTTGAATTTAATTTTGTTTAAATACTACCCAAAATACAATGAATAAACTGGTAACTGAATT
>DGQS01000077.1 GCA_002389785.1 Bacteroidetes bacterium UBA4408 | reverse complement strand
CCCGGAATTTTCCAGTTGGCAATATCACCGTTTTCACTCACCTCCATTGCACCTAAAATGGTAAGGTTTACTTTTTGCGAGCGTATCATTCCAAAACTCATGGCAGAATCAAAAATAGATGCTCCGGGTAAAAGTGTAACAGTTTGCTTTCCGGCATTAATTAAATCGGCGTCTACTTCATCTTCATAGGGAAAAGGGCCCATTCCAAGCAATCCGTTTTCAGACTGCAAAATCACGTTCATTCCCTTGGGTATATAATTGGCAACCAATGTTGGAATTCCAATTCCCAAATTCACATAATATCCATCTTTTAATTCCTGTGCGATACGTTTCGCAATTCCATTTTTATCTAACATCTTTTCAAAATTTGATTTTTCAAAAGTATAAATTCGTTCGATAGTATCGCTTTCCAACTAAAATTTAAACGAATGAAACTGAATTAAATTGAGGATATGCCTTTAAAATTTCCATCACATTCAATAAAAAAAGCCTGCTGCAAAAGGTGCAACAGGCTTCAAAAATAAATAGTGCGATTATTTTACAACCACTAATTTAGAGGTAGTACTCGACCAATTTGGACTAACTATTTTGCAAAAATACAAGCCCGAATTTATTGTACTAAGGTCTAGTGTAAATTGATTGTTTGAAATAGAATTTAGTGCCTGTTGTGCAATTACCTTACCTGTATTATCAAACACCGTTAAAGCTGCATCTTGTAACATTTCAGCATCTGTACTAAAAGCGAATGTTGCACTAGAATTTACCGGATTAGGGAATACTGAAAATAAATCTTCACTAGCAATATTGCTTGTACTTTCTTCAGCTAATCGTTTTACAGAATTCTTTTTAAGAATGGTGTAAGGATACCACTGAAAACTGTTTAAGGTACTGTTCCATTTGCCCGGATTTGCTAATTTGTAATTATCGAATGCTGTTTTAAATAATCCTTCGGCACAAGCCATGGTGTTTCCGCTTACCTTTAAAAAAGGACCGAGAAAATCACACCAACCGTTGTTAAATGGATCATTTGCAATGGCATCGCTTTGATTGGTACCGCACAATAAAATTACAATTTTAGAATTTGCTTTGGTAGGACCGCTAGATGCTGAAAAAATATCAATTCGGCTCTGAATACTTGTTAAAAACAAACTATTCGGATTGCATTTGTAATTGCTGATATAAATTTTGTCGGCAATGTTATCGATAAATTGCGCTTGTGTTTTATCATCGTATGAATCCTTATCAAGGTATCCCAAATATACGTAAATACTCAAAGGATCAACACTTGCAGATTTAATGCATTGCATGTAATTCATCATGTTTTGAAACACACGGTAGGCTGAATCTCTACGTGCTACTGTGTTAAAGGTATTGGTATTCCAAAATTCAAATTCAGAAACCATGTGGTCAATTTTATAGGAACTAAGTACATCAACACGCGCAGATGAAGCAGCAGTTGCTTCATCCAATTCAGGTTCGTTTTCAGCAGCTACCGTTGAAAGATTTGCAGGATAAAAAGAATTGTGTTCGTTTTCTTCCATTTCATCCGGTGCATCCTTTACTTTGAAATAGGAAGTATTTCCGTTTGTATTGGCAATCGCCATTTTTTGTAAAATGCAATTTGAACTTATACCGTTGTAAGCTGCCACATAAGTAGGAGTTACCGGATTCCAAATAGTAACGCCTACATCGGTAATTCCATAATTTCCTGTTTTAGCCTTCGTTATAAAGCGTTTCAAGTGGTCGCTATAGCTTAAGCTACCATACATAGAGGTTGGAAATCGAAGCACATTCCAAATATCATAAAGCGTGATTCGTGAAAAGCTATTTGATTTGCAATAAGCTAAAAGTGCATCCTCCTTTTCGTAAATACCGTCCTTATTGGCATCCACACCTAAAATAGAATGTGCAGCATCAATGCCTTGTTGCGGACCATAAAAGGCACTGTTGAAACTAAAAAATTCATTTACATATAATCCACGAGGTTTAGGTGGAGTAGTTGGACAATTGCTCATAGCAACAGGTGTGTAAGTACAAGCGGTGCACTGAGCTTGACTTTGTTGAAACGAGAAAAGGGTAATAATTAGAAGTAGTACAAACGCTTTTTTAGTGGTCATATGCAAGGTGTAAGATCTATGATTTTATGTTATACATTGAAAAGTTGCAACACATTTTTTCAAATTGCCTGCATAGATATACTTATCTAATTGGATTAGCGATAAATTTTTGCTGAATGGGAAAAAAACCAATCTAAAAAGGAAGCTTTAAGAAAAAGCTAAAAACACAAGATTGGGATAAGCGCTTATTTAGTTCTTACAGTTCTTTGTTCAATGCGCTTTTCGTAATTTTTTCCTTCGAAAATGCGTTGCACAAAAATACCGGGTGTGTGAATTTCATCGGGATGCAGTTCGCCCGGTTCAACCAACTGCTCAACTTCGGCAATGGTAATTTTTCCGGCAGTGGCCATCATGGGGTTAAAATTTCGCGCCGTGGCTTTGTAAACTAAGTTTCCTTGAGTATCTCCTTTCCAGGCTTTAACAATCGCAAAATCGGCTTTTAGCCATTCTTCCATGAGGTACATCTTGCCATGAAACTCACGAATTTCTTTTCCGTTGGCTACTTCAGTACCATAACCGGCAGGAGTAAAAAACGCAGGAATACCGGCACCTCCCATTTGTATTCGGGTAGCTAATGTTCCTTGCGGTATTAAATCAACTTCGAGTTCGCCACTGAGCAATTGCCTTTCAAATTCAGCATTCTCACCCACGTAACTCGAAATCATTTTTTTAACTTGGTGCTGCTTCAATAATAATCCCAATCCAAAATCATCCACCCCGGCGTTGTTGCTTATACAGGTTAAACCTTTTACTCCACTTTTAACGAGCGCTGTTATACAATTTTCGGGTATCCCACACAATCCAAAACCACCCAACATCAAGGTCATGTTATCTTGTATTCCTTTTATTGCTTCTTCTGCACTTGCAACCGTTTTATTGATCATACTTTTATTAATTTGGATTCGAAATTAGTAATTTCAAAAAAACTATCTTTGAAAAAAACACACTAATTTGAATTCATTCACGTGAAGGAAAATTTTAAATCGCACCTTGCACTTTTTATAGTTGCGCTCATTTATGGAGCGAATTACACCATTGCTAAAGGCGTAATGCCCACTTACCTTGAACCATTTGGTTTTATTGTAGTGCGCGTAAGCGGTGCCGTGATGTTGTTTTGGATAACCGGAATTTTTGTTCCTGAAAAAATTAACCGCAAAGACATTCCCCTTTTGGCCTTTTGCGGCTTGTTTGGAGTAGCCATTAATCAACTGTTGTTTTTTAAGGGACTAAGCATGACCACTCCCATTAATGCAGCCATCATTATGGTAATTACTCCCATTCTGGTATTGTTGGTAGCTACCTCTGTGGCCAGTGAACGCATTACTCCTAAAAAACTATCCGGAATATTGATTGGCTTACTCGGTGCTATTATTTTGCTACTTATAAAACACGATTTAACCATTGGTTCGCTTACCTGGAGAGGCGATTTGTGTATTCTTATAAATGCAATTTCTTGGGGAATTTACCTGGTAGTGGCCAAACCTTTAATTATGAAATACCGCACCATTACCGTAATAAAATGGGTGTTTTTATTTGCCTGGTTTTATGTATTACCCTTTGGATACAGTGAGTTTGTTGAAGCCGATTTTTCGATGATGCCAACCGACATATTGCTTTCTGTGGCATTTGTGGTTGTAGGCACTACCTATTTTGCTTACTTATTAAATAATTATGCCTTGCAAAAGGTAAGTTCATCGGTAGTGAGTATCTACATCTATTTACAACCCTTACTGGCTGCTGGAATTGCTGTATTCTTAGGGCGTGATGAAATTGATGCAGTAAAAATTGTGTCCGGCTTTTTAATCTTTATTGGTGTGTATTTAGTAAGTTCTTCAGACAGGGCCAATCGCAATCAAAACATACAATAAACCGGTATGAAATCGGAAGAAAAGCTTCAGGTAGCGCTGCTACGATCCTTGCTAAAAAATAAAAAGACAGTAATCGCTTTTGTGCTCAGCGTTGCGCTAGTTTCCATCGTATTTTCCGGACCATTTTTTTTGGCCCCCTTGTATAAATCTGAAGTTATTTTTTACCCTCCCAACACCAGTTCTAACAAAACATTGATTCAATACGATGTTCGCTTTGGCAGCGAGAAAGAAATTGATCAGCACATTCAAGTATTAAAATCTAATTTGGTGCGCGATTCGGTTATAAAAAAGTTTAATTTGATTGCGCATTACGGCATTGATACAACTAAAACGGTTTGGCGCTATTATTTAAATAAAGAATACAACGAAAAAATAGCCATTGAACGAACCCGATACAACGCTTTATCGGTAACTGTTTTAGATACCGATCCTGTTTTGGCGGCAACTATTGCAAACACCATTGTTGAAATTACAGATGCAATAAAAGCAACCATTTTACGAAAAAACCTGAGTGCTGCTTTAAGTAATTTAGAAAAAGATTACAGCAATAAGGTGAAGGAATTTGACGTGTTTGCAGCCAATATTAACCGAATTGTAAAGGATAATTACATTCCTAATTTAAACTTAAAAAATGAATCCTTTGTGGAGCGCATGAAAAAACAAATTGATTTAATTCGTGAACTTACCAACAATGGGAGTGCTGATTTTGATCTAAAAAAACAATACAACTATGAAGCGATGCTGGCACAATTGGCCGAATTGCAATCGAGTTATGAGCAAGCATCGAGCAATTTAAACACCAATTTTCCAACCTGTTATATTATTTCTCCGGCACAAGTTAACTATCAAAAAGATTCGCCCAATCGTTTGTTAATTGTAGCACTCACAACAGTATTAGCCGGACTTTTTTGCATTGTTTGGATGCTATTTTCAATTCAGCTTAAGCAAGTAAAGCATGCCTTGGAAAGTTGACTCCACCGGCATTTCGAAAACCTTTTATTTTGTCGGGGCTTTTTTTATTCTGGCTTGCGCTTTACTTATCACCTCAGGAAATCACTTTATTTTAATAAGTACACTTTGCATACTGGTAGCAGTCGGTTATATACTTTCAATTAGCCACTTAAACTATAGCTTTTACTTACTTGCCATTTTATTGCCATTTTCTCAAAAAATTGCTTTGCCCCTATCTGATATTGACTTGGGTTTTCCTTCTGAAGCTTGGTTGTTTATACTGCTCATTGCTTTATTTGCATTATGGATGCGGAAAGGTTTTGTTAGCTCCGAATTTCTGTTGCATCCTGTGAGCCTCTTGCTGCTTGTTTACTTATTTTTTTGTGGTATAAGTGCTCTAAACAGCAGCCTATTCTGGATTTCGGCTAAAGCCATTAGTGTGAAAAGCGTTTATATCCTGGTTTTTTATTTTGGAATTTATTCGGTGTTTAAACATACCGTAAACACAATTAAACTGCTGTTTACTGCTTACAGCATTAGCTTGTTTTTAGTTTCACCTTACTTTTTGTACAACCAATCAAACTATCATTGGAGCAAGCAAACTGCGGCATTTGCCGTGAATCCATTTTTTTCTGATCATACCATCTATAGTGCTTGTCTGGCTTTTGTTTTACCCTTTCATGTTTTACAAATTTTCAGGATTAAGAAGGAACAAAATGCTATTCAAAACTTGGTAATACATGGTTGCATTAGCGCTGTTTTTTTAACTGCGCTTTATTTTACATTTTGCCGAGCCGCCTGGATTAGTTGTGCTATTGCTATACTTTTGGGAATAGGAATCAAACTTAAATTAAAACCAAGATTCTATTTGGCGGCTATAGGCGTAGCAGGATTGTTTGCAACACTAAATGCTGAAAAGCTCACGAATAACTTTTATGAAAACAAAAGCATATCTACTGCTGCAACTACAAGCGCCATTGAGCAAACACAATCCATAACCAATATTACCACCGACGTTTCAAATGCCGAACGTTTAAATAGATGGAGTTGTGCTTGGCGCATGTTTAAAGATAAACCAATGTTAGGCTTTGGGCCGGGAACTTTTCAATTTCAATATTTAGGCTATCAGTTAGAAGATGAGATTACCTATATTAGTGTGTTTAGCCCTTACAACATTCCGCTCGGACGCGGAGGTTCTGCACACAATGAGTATTTATTATTGCTTACCGAAAGCGGAATTTTTGCACTTGCAGCATTTTTGATACTTATAATTTTGCTGCTTAAAAAGAGTCTTCACCTGTTGTTGAGATGCCCCAATACTGAGCAGTACAACACCTGTTTGTATTTGTTGTTAGGATTCGTAACCTACTTGATACATGGATTGTTTAATAATTACCTGGATACTGATAAAACTGCTTTTTTACTTTTTGCAAGTATGAGCTTATTGGTTCAGCACGATCTTGATTTTAGAAGTAAACTCAAAGTAAATGAATAAACACACACTTTTGATTAGACGATTTTCAAATCAAAAACACCGTGTAAATAGTGATTATTGGTATCTCAAAGCAAAACTTCTTATACACTTAATGAGAATTCTAGAAAATAAAATACTATTCAATAATTAAATTAAAACAATGAACTTTGCTTGTTCTTACAAAAAAAAGCCGACTCATTGCTGAATCGGCTTTTCTCTTAATACTAAGAAAATTATTGCATCACCACTTTTTGGATGGATTGATGATTTTTATCGCTCATGGTTTTTACTAAATAAATACCGGCTTCCATTCCTTTGCGTTCTAATAAATAGCTGTTTGCATTTACATTGTTAATTTGTTTTACCAAATTACCCAAAGCATCGTAAACAAAAATTTGCGCTATGTTTTCGTTGCTGCTAATTTTAATGTCAGCTTGAGATGGATTCGGATACACAGAAACCGCTGCTTTTTGAGAATCAATTGACTTAATTCCAATTGGTGCACCCGGTAAGCCTAATACTTTTGCCATACGAGGAGCAAGATAACCTTGGATGGTATCAATGTAAGCCATTCCCTTGGTTTTGCTCATGTTAGGATTAGTTGCCAATCCTGCATTGTGATTCGTATTTGCCGGATCCCACCATTCCCAAGGACCTGCTTGTGGACCTGGAAGATAAAACGGCATTAAGCTGGCATAGCCACCATTTACAGCATTTGCAGCAGTGGTGTATGGATCGGTATAAGTTACATTGTTAATGATGTTATTGTTTCCTAATTGGTTGGCTCTGCGAATCACATCATGACTTCCGCTTACGTTTACCACAAACAAATTCAACACCGGAACGATAACAGCACCATAAGTATAGGGAGCAAATGGATCGCTTGGAACGTGAAATGCAACCATCGGAATATCACCTGCCTCTAACCAAGAAGAATCTCCTAAAGCACCACCTAAATTAAAAATCATATTCGCTTTATCTGAATAAGTTGGATGATTTTGTGAAGGAGAGTTTAAGAAAGTTGAATCAGTACCCCCAAAGTTACCGGCCAATGCCTGGTTTACATAAGGAGCAAAAGAAGCATCTAAGAATTTAGTTAAGTTTAATTCAGCCACTTTATCAAGCGAAGCATAAGCAAAAGCGATATACCCACCGGTTCCTTGTCCACCAATTACAAATTTGCTGGTATCAACTTTAAAAGTATTTCCACCTACAGAGAAATTTTCGCGCATAAAACGTACCGATGTTTTAGCATCGATAATTCCACGGTACACAGCATTCAATAAGGTGCCGGTACGAACGTCTTGGTTAGCGCTTTGTGGATTCCATCCTAAACGATAAGAAACTGCACAGGCAACATATCCGCGTTTTGCAAATCGGCTGCACATTTCAACTACTGCACTGTCTGATTTTGATCCGGTTGGTGAACCATTTAAAGGAGTTGGTAAAAAACTTCCGGTATGTAAATATATAATAACCGGACGCTTAGTAGCTGTGTCGCCGGTTGGCTCATACACATCCATAAATAAATCCTGTGCTACAGGAGAACCTGTTAACACCGAAATATTTCGGCCGTATTTTACATTCGGCGTTATCGTAACATTGGTAAATACCTCGTTCAGGTATCGTTGTGCAAAGCTGTTCTCAACAGAGAACAAAAGCAAGGCAGCAAGACTAATTTGTAACAGTTTTTTCATAGGCTATAGGTTGTTTAATTGACTTTATTAGATTTAAACAAAAGTATTTGTTTTTTTACAATTTGCACCATCCTTCAACTAAAATATTCGGCGAACTACCGAAAATAAAGCTAAAGCATGTTAAAAAATTACAGGTTTCCCAAATCAAATAAGAGTGAAACATAAGCCAAACGGCCAACTCGAGGTCCACCATACACTTGAAACTTTTTATTGTTTAATACATTAGAAGCTCCGACTTTAATGGTAGTATAAATTTTAGGAATCGTATAGTTCACCTGTACATCTAACATGTCGTAAGTTGGCACTTCTCCTGTAAATTGGGGTGAGCCTTCATAAACAAAGCCTTGAATCCATTTATAATTAATGCTATATCCCCAGTGGCGCATGCGCAATCCAAAAACAGTGGCTTCAATATCACGGCCTGAAAAGGTAAGGTTGTATTTATGTTTGGGTGTGTTAAATGCCGGAATAATAGGATCAATCGAATCTTTTTGGTTTAACACATTCCACGAATAATTTCCTCCGATTGAATAGTAGTTTCTGAAAAAATAAGTCATTCCTATTGAAAAACCTTGCGTCGTAACTCTGTCCTCACTATTTGCTGCAACCCTATAAACCTGCGCTTTGTAAACAATATTGGTTGCGGTATCGTAGTCGAGATTTGCTCCAATCTTATATCCAATAAAGTACTTGTAAAAACTATAGTAATAGCTGGCATCTAAAAATAAATTTCGTAACAAAATTAAGCGTGCCCCAAACTCAAGCGATTTTACTTGCTCAGGTCGAATGGGCTTTACATTAAAATAACTCAAGGTATCTCGTTTACGTGTATCTAAAAAATCATACAAAGAAGGAATGGTAACCAATGAGTCAACACCGTCTATGTTACCCAGCAAAATTGCCCTTCCCACGTTGTAGTACAAATATTGGTCAGTAAGTGTTGGGTTGCGAATGGCAGAAGAAAAGCTTGCCCTCAGAACATACTCCTTCGCAATGGTGTATACTGCCGATAATGCCGGAGAAAAAACAAAATTAAAATTTTGGTTTTTGTCCATACGACCGGTTAAATTTAACTTGAGTTTTTCATTCATCAGCTTCTTTTCAATACCGGCATAAACACCAAATTCCTGATTGGTGATACGTTTGCGATGATTTACTTTTGTAGTGCTCACAATTTTATTGTTGTCATTGTAAACTGTGTCGTAAGTGCTATAAAGTGTATCGCTAAAAATAGTTCCCTTTGAATCGGGGCGGTACATTCGGTAATTTGCACCTACTGTGAAATCAAAAACAGCGGGAGTAAACTTGTACTCGCCTTGCACATGATACAACGCGGATTTGTCGTAAAACCGCGAACCTCCGCTGGTAAAAGAAGTTCGTGAAGTAATTTCCTTTAAGGCATTGTTGTATTCTTCGGTTCCCGGGTTTAAACGCGCCAAGTATCCAAAAATCGGATTCCCAATACCGTCTGCATAAGCACGCGCATTTTGATGGTAAAGTAAAAGCGAATCGGGATACTTATCGAGCAGCTGACTTACTGCCGCATAATAAGCAGCAGCTCCTGCGCTACTTGTAGGTGGACTAGGAAAGTCGGGCAGTTTTTTTACTTTGGCTGTATTGTACAAACTCCAATAGTTTCGATATTCTTGCGACCACCGGTCGTCGGGTTTAACTGAATCCTGCAGTAGCAAAGCCGTGAATACAGCGTCGTATGACTTTCCTGCATTTTCGTTTGTCGCATAAGCTCGTATAAAATACTTGTTTTCCTTTTTTAATTCAATTCTGTTTTGAAAAAAAAGTATATCCTTTAAACTGTAGCGGTTATCGCCCTGATAAACGGTTGTGCCATTTCCAAAATTGCTGGCATAAATCAACTCAACCTCCGGTTTTACTTTATAATGCAACGACAGCGCTGCTTTAAGATTCTTGGTGTTGTAATCAACAATATCCTTTTCTTCATAACCGGTACGATTCCAGCGTTTCAGTCCGGGGAAATCCTTGGGGGCACCGGTATCTCCCCTTTGTACTTCATCGCCGTAGCGATTCACTGCATCATAACCACCGGGATTATCCACTTTAGTTAGAGATTGAGGAGTAGCATCTAAATTATCGGCCACCCAATCGTTGGCACGCATGTAGCAGAAATTTGCCTTGATAGCAAATTTATCTTCCCCCTTTTTATTTTTAAATGCTTTTGCATAACGCAGTGCACCTTCAAACAGTTCACGTTCGCCGGTTTTAATACTTGCACTAAATCCCTGGTGAATAAAGGGACTTTTTGTGTTCATAGAAATCACACCGTTGAATGCATTTGGTCCGTAAAATGCAGAGCTTGCACCCACAATTAAATCTACCTTCTGCACATCTAATTCAGAACAACCTAAAAAATTCCCTAAGGAAAAATTTAATCCGGGAGCTTGGTTATCAACACCATCAATAATTTGCAAGGACCTCACAGGCGATGTGCTATTGAAACCACGAGTGTTTATCACCTTAAATCCAATGCTGGCTGAAGTAAGATCTACTCCTTTGAGTTGACCAAGACCTTCATAAAAATTTGCGGCAGAAGTTTGTTTAATGCCAATAATGTCCATTGATTCCACGGTAAGTGGCGATTCCTTTTGCTTTTCGGAAATGCGCACATCGGTTATCTCAACACCTTTAAGTTGCACTTCATTGGACTTAAGTTGGAAAGTTATTTTATCGGATAGGCTATTAATGGTTTTTTCGGAAGCAAGATAGCCCACATAGCTGGCTTGCAAAATTAGTGGTAGAGCTGCATTAGTGGTGAATTTAAAATTTCCGTCAAAATCAGTTACAGCACCGGTAGTAGTTCCTTTGATTACCACACTCACTCCTACAAGTGGTTCTCCGGATTTAGCATCTTTAACGCTGCCACTTATACTTTGAGCTTGGCATTGATGCGCAGTTAAAAAATTTACAGCCCAAAAAACTAAAAAAAACAAATAGGTATAAATAGGCCTTGTCTTAAGTATATTTTTACGCATAAAGAATAACTATTACAAGCAAATGAAATCAATTCCTTTTTGGAATGCAAATTTTGACACCAAAATTCCATCGAATACCAAGTTTCCATTTTCTAAAACTTTTGCCGGCCTGAAATTGATTTGAATGTTTCAAAAGTTGTAAAAACTTTCTTAATTAATTGGTTCTTGTGGTTTTAGCTGTTTGAATCGAGAATTGCTTCAAAAAATAAAAATTTCTAATTGGTTGCTTTCAAAGAATCTGAAAATTGTATATGTTTGCACCCGATTTCAAAAAAAGGTTTTTATTTTCATCTAAATGACCAATAAATTCAATACTTTCAGAACTTTTTTAGCAGGTATTTCGCTGTTTTTAGCACTTACAGTTGTCAACTCTCCTTTATTTTCGCAAACTCACGAGAGCGATTCGCTTGTTTCAAACCATGTAGATACTGTTGTTGCTGAAGAACATCATGGAGCTGAAGCACATCCTGAAGAAGGTCCAAAAAAATTCGATGCCGGTAAATTAATTTCTGAACACATTGCAGATGCGCACGATTGGCATATAATGGGCGAAGGTGAACATTCCGTAGCTGTTCCGCTTCCGATTATTGTTTATTCAAGTGAACGAGGACTGGATGTATTTATGAGCAGTAATTTTTCACACGGCCATAAAACTTACAAAGGCTACCGGTTAAAAGAAAATAAGATAGTGGCTGTGAATGAGATGGAAAGCATAGATGCACACGAGGCAACAGTAAACGAAGCTTTAACTGCAGAACTCTATGATATTTCAATTACCAAAAATACTGCTACTTTGTTTTTTAGTCTTGCCCTTTTGCTATATGTGATGATAACTGTAGCCAAAGCTTACGCGCGCAATCCGGGTAAAGCTCCTAAAGGACTTCAATCTTTTGTTGAACCGCTCATTATTTTTATCCGCGACGACATTGCTAAAGCTAGTATCGGAAAAAAATATGAAAAGTTTATGCCTTATTTGTTAACGGTTTTCTTTTTCATATTAATCAATAATTTATTGGGATTAATTCCGATTATTCCCGGAGGAGCCAATTTAACCGGAAACATTGCCATTACCATGACTTTGGCAGTGTTAACTTTTATCATTACTAGCATCAATGGAACCAAACACTATTGGATGCACATTGTTGCCATGCCGGGTGTTCCAAAATGGGTACTGTTATTATTAACCCCAATTGAAATATTAGGCGTGTTTTTACGCCCATTTGTATTAATGATCCGATTGTTTGCGAACATTACCGCAGGACACATCATTGCTTTATCGTTTTTTAGTTTGATTTTTATATTTGGTGAGATTCATACCGGAGCCGGTTTAGGCGTGTCGGTGGTATCTGTTGCATTTACTGTATTTATGGGCTTCCTGGAAATATTGGTAGCCTTTTTACAAGCTTATGTATTTACCCTATTATCATCCATTTATTTTGGCGCTGCTGTTGAAGATTCGCATCACGATACACACGATCATGATGCACATGTAGAAGAAGCAGCGATTATTTAATTCGTTTTTTTTGTTTAACCTTTAATCTATAAATCAAATGTTGTCAACAATTTTATTACAAGCAGCAGAGCAAGCCGGAGGCCTAGGAATAGGATATGGTATTGCCGCATTAGGAGCAGGACTTGCAGCCGTTGGTGCTGGCCTTGGTATTGGCCGTATCGGTGGAAGTGCATTAGAATCAATTGCTCGTCAGCCGGAAGCTATTAACGATATCCGCGCGAACATGATTCTTACTGCAGCGCTTATCGAAGGTGCTGCCTTCTTTGCGATGGTTGTTGGACTTCTTGTTGTTTTCAAGTAGTCAAAAACAAAACAAAAACAACTGCAACGGTTGGTTGCAGTTGTTTTTTAAAAAATGATTTATTGTTATCCAAAATCTAACATTAAAAAAGCAAACACATGGAATTAGTTACCCCCGCATTCGGCCTCGTTTTTTGGATGTCGATTACTTTTTTAACAGTGCTTTTACTGTTGAAAAAATTTGCCTGGAAGCCAATCTTAAACATGATTAAAGAGCGTGAGGAAAGTATTGAAAAAGCACTTTCTTCAGCTGAAAAAGCAAAAAACGAAATGGCTTCGTTAAAAGCCAGTAACGAGAAAATCTTAAGCGATGCTAAGTTAGAACGTGATGCTTTATTGAAAGAAGCTCGCGAGTTAAAAGAAAGCATGATTAATGAAGCAAAAGGAAAAGCAAGTGCTGAAGCCGATAAAATTGTTGCTGCTGCTCGCGAAACTATTGCAAATGAGAAATTGGCTGCAATTACTGAATTAAAAAATCAAGTTGCTACCTTGTCAATTGAGGTTGCTGAAAAGGTGTTGCGTCAGAGCTTGGCTAACGATGAGAAACAAAAGGCATATGTGAAGCAATTGCTGGATGAAGTAAAATTGAATTAATCTGAAATTTCAATTAAATGAAAGATACTAAAGTAGCCACACGATATGCAAAATCTTTGCTTGAGCTATCCATCGAATTAAAATCGTTGGAAGTAGTGCTGGCTGATATGAAATTAATAAATTCGGTAGGAAATGCGAACGCTGAGTTAGTTACTGTTCTCAGAAGTCCGATTATTAAGTCAGATAAAAAATTAAAAATATTGACCGAAATTTTTGGAAATCATATTAGTCCGATTACCCAAAAATTGTTGCACTTGTTGAGCAGCAAATCTCGTGAAGCATACATCGTTGATATTTCGGAACAATTTGTAAATCAATACAAAACACATAAAGGTATAACTACCGCAATAATTTCGAGCGCAGTTTCATTGGACGATGTTTCGCGCAAAAGAGTACTCGATTTAGTAAAAGCTTCTGCAAATTCGGAAGTTGAACTAGAAGAACAAACACGAGCTGATTTGATTGGAGGTTTTGTATTGCGCATTGGCGATACACAAGTTGATGCCAGTGTACTTCGACAAATAAAAAATTTGAAGAGAAATTTCAGTGAAAATCCATACGTTAAAGAATTTTAATTAAGAACAACAAAAATGGCAGAAGTAAGACCGGCAGAAGTATCTGCAATATTAAGACAACAGTTATCTGGTTTCAAATCGGAAGCACAGTTAGAGGAAGTAGGTACCGTACTCGAAGTGGGTGACGGTATTGCTCGTATCTACGGATTAAGCAATGTACAATCGGGAGAGTTGATTGAATTCGACAACGGTTTAAAAGGCATTGTTTTGAACCTTGAAGAGGATAACGTAGGAGCCGTATTATTAGGAAGCTCTACTTCTATTAAAGAAGGCGACACTGCAAAGCGTACCCGAAGAATTGCATCGGTAAATGTTGGTAATGGCATGTTAGGTCGTGTAGTTGATACTTTAGGTCAACCTATCGATGGAAAAGGTCCTATTACCGGCGAAACTTTTGAAATGCCCTTAGAGCGTAAAGCACCTGGGGTAATTTATCGTCAGCCTGTAAACGAGCCATTACAAACCGGTATTAAGGCGATTGATGCCATGATTCCTATTGGACGTGGACAACGTGAGTTGATTATTGGTGACCGTCAAACCGGAAAAACAGCGGTAGCAATCGATACCATCATTAATCAAAAAGAATTTTACGAAGCAGGAAATCCTGTATTTTGTATATATGTTGCAATTGGACAAAAAGGTTCAACCGTAGCCAACATCGTTAAAACATTGGAAGAAAACGGAGCAATGGCCTTTACTGTTGTAGTTGCGGCAACTGCTTCTGATCCTGCTCCTATGCAGTTTTATGCTCCTTTTACCGGGGCGGCTATTGGAGAGTTTTTCCGCGATTCTGGAAAACCGGCTTTGATTGTATACGATGATTTATCAAAACAAGCTGTGGCTTACCGTGAGGTTTCTTTGTTATTACGCCGTCCACCGGGACGTGAAGCATATCCCGGTGACGTGTTTTACTTACACAGTCGTTTGCTTGAAAGAGCGGCTAAAATCAATGCATCGGATGCAATTGCAAAGAGCATGAACGATTTACCCGATTCTATCAAAGGAATTGTAAAAGGAGGAGGATCCTTAACTGCGCTTCCAATTATTGAAACACAAGCAGGTGACGTATCCGCTTATATCCCAACCAACGTAATTTCAATTACCGATGGACAAATTTTCCTTGAGTCGAATTTATTTAACTCAGGTGTTCGTCCTGCAATTAACGTAGGTATTTCGGTATCGCGTGTGGGAGGTAATGCGCAAATTAAATCGATGAAAAAAATTGCCGGAACTTTAAAATTAGACCAGGCACAATTCCGCGAATTGGAAGCTTTCTCTAAATTTGGTTCTGACTTAGATGCTGCAACCAAAGCTGTTCTTGATAAGGGTATTAGAAACGTAGAGATTTTAAAACAAGGACAATATTCTCCACTTACAGTTGAAAAACAAGTAGCCATTATTTACTGTGGAACAAAAGGTTTGTTGCGTGAGGTTCCAACCGCTCGTGTGCGTGAATTTGAAACTGAATTTTTATCGTTTATGGAATTAAAGCACAAAGATGTATTGAACGATTTAAAAGCAGGGAAATTAACAGACGAAATTACCGGCACATTAGAACGTGTTGCCAAAGAAATTTCTGCTAAATACAAGGCTTAAACCCCAGTTTTACTAGTAATTTTAAAAGAGAATGGCAAATTTAAAAGAGGTTCGTTTACGTATTACTTCGGTATCGAGTACTCAGCAAATTACCAAAGCCATGAAAATGGTTTCGGC
>DGQS01000088.1 GCA_002389785.1 Bacteroidetes bacterium UBA4408 | reverse complement strand
CGATAGATGGTTTTTGGATAGAGTTTGTACGCATATTTTAGCTTTTGAAGGTGATTCGAGTGTATATTATTTTGAAGGAGGCTATTCTGAATATGAAGAAAATAAAAAGAAACGTTTAGGTGGCGATGCAACTCCAAAGCGAATTCGTTTTAAAAAGTTAGTAGTTTAATTTTATAATTAAACGGAAATGGCAACAAGTGCTTTTATTGAATTTAGTTTAGACTTGGCTCAATAAAAGCACTTGTGGTTTGTAGGTTGAGGCTCGAATGCAAATGCTCAAAGAGATTAATTTTCGAGCAACAATTAGTTGCTGCCTAATTCTATAATTTCTTCAATAGAAAAAAATACAGGTAGCCCTTTCGATAATATTAAGTCACGTTCTTTGTTTGCTCCAGGTCTTTCTTTCAAAAGTAAAAGAGCATCACAGGCATTAATAACTGCCAACGATATATCCATTGTTACTTTATAAGGATCTGAAATTTTTGCTTTTTCTAATACCGGCAAAGCAGCATTCATTCCAATTTATGGAATATGTCCCAGTTCTACCAGTTGGGCAGCAGCTATGTTCATGGCATCTAAGTTTAACTTTCTTTGTTCGGCTGTCTCTGCCATGTAGGTTCCCGCTACTCCTATAATCATTTGTAGTTTATTTATTTTGTTTTTTACCTTGCAAAATCGACTTCTTCTTTTTTTAGTTTATCATTTCGATAATACAACAGATATCGTAGGCATAGTGATAGTGAAATACCATTGCTAAATCCAGCTTTTAGTGTAGAAAGACTGAAGTTACCTAAACCGGGTTGAGCCGACGAAAAATACGCATAGTGATTGAGTAGGGAATCATTTCTGTTCAATAAAAAATTATATCCACATCCATATTCAAAAATCAATTTTGTGCTTAAGTTTCGCTCAAATCCAATATTACCAAAGGCCCCATAAGTAAATTGTTTTGCATATTGTGGAAGTTTAAAACTGTTGTAATAATCATGAACAACTATATTGGCAGTAGCTTTATAGGATGCAAGTATAATTCCGGCTCCTGTAAAAAATCTTTTTCTTCGTGCATGTGTGCGATTATAATAGCGTATTCCAATACGGAAATAAGAACCACCAACTTTACGATTAGCTAATTTTTTAGATAGTTCCAAGGTATTCAAAAAAGGACGGTAACCGGCATCTAGTTTAGCACTTATTTTTTCATTCAATACAAATTCAGCAACAAATTCAGGAGTGGCATTGGATAAACTCGCAAAATTTATTCCTGCCGAAAATTGTCGGTAAATCAAAGAATCCTTTGAATAGCTTAAAGTGGTGCCAAGTATCAAAAATAGGAGCAAAAGATACTTCATTTGTATAACTCAATTTTTAGCGTTTCTGAAACAGTATCATATTTAAGTACTATACAAGAATCAAATGTGTAGCTTTTTATTTTAGGCTGATCAATCTTAAAAGTATACTTACATTCAGTGGAATATTCAATTCGTGAATTGTAGTCGAAAACAACCAAAGTTTCGGCAACAACAGTATCGCCGCTAAAAATAAAGGTGCTTTGAGGAGAGCTATGCACCAGGGGTAAAAATGTTAAACTATCTTTATTAAAGTAGGTAACTTGACCAATGCGTAAAACGCTGTCTACTTCTTGTACTTTACAATGTGTATAACCATTGGCCTTAAAGCCGGATTTAGTTCCGACTTTGAGCATTACATCAATAGCTTGATGCGTACCTTTTTCAATTTTTTTACAATCATTTTCACAAGCGAATAGAACAAGTAAAAGCAAGTAAAAAAAGTAAAAATTAACCAAGGACTTCATGTCAAATTAAGTCATGTGTGTTTTTACTGCGTTTAATAGTTCATCAAAAACAGCGGTGTTTCCACAAACAATTTCTTGACCGTACAAATAGTTTTCGCCTCCTGAAAAATCGCTTACTTTACCACCGGCTTGCTGCACAATAAATGCACCGGCTGCCACATCCCAGGGTTTTAAACAATATTCATAAAATCCATCAAGTCTACCACAGGCAACATAGGCTAGGTCGGCAGCAGCTGAACCCAAACGTCGTATTCCATGGGTGTGCTTCATAAAATACTTAAACAATTCCATGTATTCATTCAGCCTGCTGTAATCGTAATATGGAAATCCTGTTGCGAGCAATGCGTCTTTTAAGTTTGCAGTTTTTGTCACCGAAATAATGGTATCGTTCATATAGGCTGCACTATTTTCCCAAGCATAAAAACATTCATCAAAGTTGAGTTCATGAACTACACCTGCTACTAATTTTGTATCACGCATCAAAGCAATACTAATACAAAAACAGGGCAATGAATGTATAAAATTAGTTGTACCATCAAGGGGATCAATAATCCAATTGTAATGAGTCCCTTTTTTACTCGATGTATTTTCTTCAGCCACAAAACCACTTTCCGGAATTAATTTAGCCAGTCCATCTACCAATAATTTTTCGGCAGTTTTATCAACGTGTGTAACAAAATCGTTTAGTCCTTTTACCTCAATTGTGCCTTTTGTAAGTTTACCTTTTTCACTTAAAATATAAGTTCCTACCTCTTTTGTAAGCAAACAAACTTCCTTGGTAATATTTTCAAGATTCATGTTTAGTTATTCAATTTTGTGTTCACAAACTAAGTTGTTTTGTGTAATAGCGTTTAGTTGCATTACTGTGTTAAATTGTTTGTTGCTTTCTTTTTAAAATAGAAGATCCCATAACATCCTAAAACAACTAATGCCGAAGAAATAATTTGAGCTTGAGTGATACCGTGTCCAAATAAATGGTATTCGGAATTTACGCGAATGAGTTCGATTAAAAATCGCTCAATTCCGTTAAATATCAAGTAAATCGAAAAAAATACTCCGGTAGTACTTATTCGTTTTCGTATGCTCCACAATACAAGAAACAAAATACTACACATCATTATTTCGTATAGGGGAGTAGGATAAACAGGATTAGCAAGCATGGCGCAATGTTGTCCACTGCAACCCGGAATAGGTATACCTTCTCCAAGAACATTGTGTGGATAGCGATAGGCCCAGGTCCACTCGGGTAAAAAACTCATCCAGGAAGGCTGTGGAGCTAAATTATCAATACCCCAATCACCATCGCCCGCAATTTGGCAACCCATTCTTCCAACGGCATAACCGGCCATAAGCGCAGGAGCACTAGTATCCATTAAATGTGGAAAATACAAGTTGTTTTTTTTCGCATATACCATCAAGGCGATGGTGGCAACAATTAAACCTCCGTACCAAGTTAAACCACTAAATGAAAGTAAGGCATCAATTGGATCGGCCATAAAATCATCCATGTTTTCGAAATTGTGAAACAACTTTGCTCCAAGTAATCCACCTATCGCAGCTATCATGGTCATGTTTCCGACATGTTCGTGAGGGTGCATAGTAATTTCTTCCCATACTGGTGTATCGAGTTTACCTTTCTGCTTTTCGCGATATTTAAGGTATACAGAAATACCTGCAACTAAAAGTCCTGCAATAAAATTTCCCGATAAGGATAAAATTATTGCTTGAGGATTTTTGGTGAAAGATTCATAATTCATTAACGCATACCCTATTTTATAGCCAATAAAAAAACCAATTAGTGCCGATGAAACCAATTCGGAAATGCTAGCTGCTTCGCCTTTTAAGAACTTCACTTTGCTTGAGGGCATAAGACCAAGACTTTCTTTGCGTTTAATTTCTAAACTCCATAAATAGGCTGCTAGTAAAAAAGCGAGTGCTACAAAAAAGCCAAAACTTTGAATGGGTAATGGAATATTAATTCCCAGTAAATCTTTTAATAAATCAGTGATGGTTGGATACATAATGTAAATTGAATAGGTAAAAAACGGATTTCAAATATAGCTTTATAATACAGGAGAATATTTTTTCAATAATTTTTTTTCAGCGACATGTATTGACGTTATAGCGTGCTATTTTTGCCATCACTAACAACGATGTGAATAATAGTCTGATTAGAGTATTGTAAAGTCATGAAAGATTTTGCTTCTTTGTATTAGAAAAAAACGCATCTTAATACTATCTAACATGAGTAAGGAAACTAAAGAGTTGAAAGAACCTAAGGACACAGCCAAGGAAATCAACAAAGAAAAAATGAAGGCATTGCAACTGACCATGGATAAGTTGGAAAAAACCTATGGTAAGGGTGCTATCATGAAAATGGGTGATTCGGCCATTGAACAGATTGAAGTTATTAAAACAGGTAGTATCGGTTTGGATATTGCGCTTGGTATTGGTGGTTTTCCAAAAGGAAGGGTGATGGAAATTTATGGTCCTGAATCGTCGGGTAAAACAACCATCGCATTACATGCCATAGCCGAGTGTCAAAAAGCCGGTGGAATTGCTGCTTTTATTGATGCAGAGCATGCATTTGACCGTTTTTATGCTGAGAAGTTGGGAGTGGATACTGAAAATCTATTGATCTCGCAGCCCGACAATGGAGAGCAAGCATTAGAAATAACCGAAAATTTAATTCGTTCTGGAGCGATTGATATTATTGTAATTGATTCGGTTGCAGCCTTAACTCCAAAGAGTGAAATTGAAGGCGAAATGGGCGATTCAAAAATGGGATTACAAGCCCGTTTAATGAGTCAAGCCTTGCGAAAACTTACAGGAACTATTAATAAAACCGGATGCTGCTGCATATTCATCAATCAATTACGTGAAAAAATTGGAGTAATGTTCGGAAATCCTGAAACGACAACCGGTGGTAATGCTTTGAAATTTTATGCATCTATACGTTTGGACATTCGACGAATTGGCCAATTAAAAGATGCTGAAACAGTAAATGGAAATCGTGTTCGTGTGAAGGTAATTAAAAACAAATTAGCGCCACCTTTCCGATTAGCCGAATTTGATATTATGTATGGTGAGAGAATTTCTAAAGTTGGAGAAATTGTTGATTTAGGTGTAGAGCATAACATTATTAAGAAAAGTGGTTCTTGGTTTAGCTATGGCGATACCAAATTAGGTCAAGGCCGCGATGGAGTGAAGCAACTGATGCAAGATAATCCTGAATTGGCAGATGAATTAGAGAATAAAATTAAGGATGCTTTAAACAAAGAAGCTTAATATTACCAGCTTAAAAGAGGATGCAAGTTTATGAATGGCTTGCATTCTCTTTATTTATGAATATGATAAACCGTACTTTTCGATTGCTTTGTTTATTACCGCTGTTGATTTTTTCCTGTAAACATGGGGAAACGGAGAAAGCCATAAGCACTAAAGCGAATACACCTGCTGCCTTACAAGAACTCAATCAAAAAATTAATGCTGAGCCTAAAAATGCATCGTATTACAACGAGCGGGCGAAATATTATTATACTCAAAAAGATTTAGGTGCTGCATCAAAAGATATTTTAGATGCTATTACCCTGGATTCAAGTAAAGCTGAATTTTATGTCACCCTTTCCGATATATTTTTTGCCGGTGGAAAATCAGCACAGTCAAAACGTTCACTCGACAAGAGTCTATTGTTGGATCCTGCGAATAAGGAAGCCTTGTTGCGGATGGCTGAACTTTATTTGTATGTAAAAGACAATAAGAAGTCGATTGAATATCTTGACAAAGTGTTGAAAATAGATGTGAATACTCCCAAAGCCTATTTTATAAAGGGAATGGACTTCAAAGAAATGGGTGATACCACGAAAGCTATTTCTAGTTTCCAAACCACCATTGAGCAAGATGTGGAATATTACAATGCTTATGTTCAATTAGGACTAATTTATGCTGCCAGGCGAAATCCTTTGGCATTAAAATACTATGAAAATGCGCTTAAGTTAGATCCCAAAAGCATTGAGGTAATGTACAATACCGCTATGTTTTTACAGGAAAACAATCAATTGAATAAAGCAATTGAGTTGTACACCAAAATACTGAGCATTGATCCGCAAAACAAATATGCCAATTACAACCTTGGTTATATACATTATGAGTATTTAAAAGTATTTGGTGAAGCCGTGAAGCATTTTAGCAATGCCATTACCTGCGATCCAAAATACGCCGAAGCAGTGTACATGCGTGGTTTGTGTTACGAAGCTATGGGCGATGTTCAACGAGCTAGTGCTGATTATACACAAGCATTGGTAATTGCACCGGGTTACGAAAAGCCAATGCTCGGTTTGAAAAGGTTAGCTGAGTAAGCTGAGCATTTTTTCGAAAGTACCTACTCCAATCTCGTTGATTCTGTTAAATTCATCCAAGTTAATTTTGTGTCCAATTTTAATAAAGGATTTATGGTTTAGAAGTTCATTTAAGTCTACTCCATTCAGGACACTTAATTTTACATAATTATTGTCTGAAAAGTCGTATTGCCAAGGGGTTTCGTTAATGCAAATGTAAAAATCAGTAGCTTTTAAATTAGCAGAATTTGCAAGCAGTTTGTTTCTAAAAATTTCCAAATAAGATCCTTGCAGGTGCAAGGAGAAACTAAAAAAGTTTCCCCACCAAAATAGGGTTCGGTAAGCAAAAATGTTGGTTTTAGTGTAATGTGCTTTATAGTCTAAAACAACATAAGGCAATCCTTTGTAATTTTCACCTTTTGTAAGCTTAGTTGTTGCTGTTTCCAGCAATAAATTAAGATAAGATTTACTTTCTATGAACCACTTATCTAAAGCAATCTGTAACTGAGTTAAACAATTTTGAATACTCACTAAAGCAGCATTTTTGAGCAAGAGTATTTCTGTATTTTTTAGTAAGCTTAATTCTTCTTTTGTGAGCATGCAAAAAGTGTGTAAAGGTCGCTTATCAACAGCCTTCTGTTAGTTTTACTGTTAATTCTCCTTAATTACCGCTGTATTATGAAGTACTTTTGTAGTGAAATAGTTGATTTGATTAGTGGTATAATAAAATGCAATCTCCCATTCGCATACAAAGTAAGCAATTTAACAGAAAACTAAGCGCCACCAAAGTTAGTTTGCTCAGTATTCCTTTGCTGTTTTTAACTTGCCCAATTTCGAATGGATTCCCACAAGGATATTTTCCTGATGCAACTTTGGCCAAACCTATTGAATTGTCGCAATCAGGAAAAGTTAAATTCAGAGAGGATTGGTTGTACAGTTATGAAAACGGAAAAATGAGTCCAAAAGGTTTTAAAATTGCCTACGACCGATTTGATAGTTTGGGACAAAAGATAGAAGAAGCGAATTACGACCTTAACGGAAAAACGCTTTTAGAAGCGACCTATTCCTACGACGAATGGGGGCGTGAAATTCAATGTGTAGGTATTCGAAATCAAAGAAATTTTTACCACCGTTGGCATTATTCCTTTAACGATTCAAGTAAAACACTCGAAAAATTTTTAACCAATAACAACAAGCAGCGGTGGATTTATCGTTTTGATTCGTTTGGAAATATTCGTGAAGAAATCAATTTTGACGAAGATGGCAGTGTGAATTATACGTATAAAATAAATTATACCAAGTTTGGAAAGCCAGCCGAATTAATTGAATACAGTGGAACCGGTACCATGTATGAAAAGTGGATTTATTTATACAACGATAAATTTCAGAACATAGAAGTTATGCAGTTTAATTCAGAGGGAGAGTTGATAAAAAAATATTTAAATAAATACGATTCTATGGGTAATCGCAAGGAGGTTATTACCTTAGATAATTTGGATAAGGACTTGGAAAGAACGGTTTCAGTATATCAGTTTTATAAATAATACTTACGCAAAAGGTATTTCAACAACCACTGTGGTTCCTTTGCCAGGAGCAGAATCAATGTTGAAGTGACCATTTAAAAAGGCAATTCTGGTTTGAATATTTTTTAAGCCTAATCCACTCATATCATCTTTGGTACTAGCGTCAAAGCCTATTCCATTGTCTTCTACCATTAAGGTAATTTCTTTTTCGTGCTGCACCATTTGTATACTGATTTGATTGGCATTTGCATGTTTTACAATGTTGCTCACAAGTTCCTGTAAAACGCGAAACAAGATGGTTTCGCTGGTTGGTTCAAGCCTTTGCTGAAGGCCGGTAATTTCCAAATTAATTTTAAGTTTTTCACTGTTGTTTAGTTTACTTACAAATTCTTTTACAGCAGCTACTAAGCCCGATTTTACTAAAGCATTGGGCATTAAATTATGACTAATTGCTCTGATTTCTTTAACTGCATCATCTACCAATTCAATTGATGTAGTATAGGGTAAGGTAGCTTGGGGATTACTGTTATTTATTTGAGAACCCAATGTGCTTAGGTTTAATTTTGCTGCAGATAATATTTGTCCAACACCATCGTGTAATTCGGCAGCAATGCGCTTTCGTTCATTTTCTTCTGCTTCAAGTATCGCCTTGCTTTGTAATTCCTTTTGGCGCATACGTTCGGCTTGAAGTAGGTTTTTTTGTTTTAATTTACTTCGATTTATTACCAGAAATGCAATGAGCACAATTGAAACAGATAGCACCAACAATAAATAAATGAGAAACTTCTTCTTACTCGCATCGGCTTTATTGTTTGCGAGTTCAATATCCTTGTTTTTAATGAGTAAGTCTTTTTTTTCGCTATCAAATCGGGTTTGTAGTTCGGCTATTTGAGCATTGGTTTCTTCGTTGAGCAAAGTATCATTTAGTCCTGAATATTTATTGAGGTATAGGTAGGCTTTTTCAAATTGCTTCATTTTTTGATAGCAATCTCCAATAGAACGATAGGTTTCTTTGAGTAAAGGTTTTGCACCTTCTTCTAGTGCGATTTTTTCAGCCCTTGAAAAGTAATGCAGTGAATTATCATATTGTTTTAGTTCTTTATAGCTTTCGCCGATATTCAATAAGGATAATATTTTACCATAGGAATCTCCGGTAGCATTATCTATATCTAAACATTTTAAATAATAGCCCAACGCCATTTTGGGATTATCTTGGTATCCATAAATGCTTCCTAAATTATTATAAGAAGTAGAAAGGCAGGCAGGATCGTTTATTTCGAGTGACTTAGAAAGTGCCTTGTTGTAATAATAAATAGCACTGTCTAAAATGCGTAATTCAAAATAAGAAGTACCTACATTATTTAAGGTATTTGCAATTCCTTTTCCAAAATTAACGGCTAGCGCCAGTTGGTTCGACTTCTTGTAATACTTCATCGCTTCGGTGTAATTTTTCATGGATTTATACACCACACCAATGTCGTTATAGCTAATACTTTGTCCAAGGGTGTCTTTAATTTGTTCTTTTATTTTTAGTGCTTCAAGATGGGTGGCAATAGCTTGTTTAAAATCGCCTTTATTTTTCAACACTTTACCTTTTAAACTCATTGCATCGGCCATACTTTTTGGTCGATTCATTTTTTTAGCAAGATTGTAAGATTGCTCGATGTAAGATATTGCCTTATCAGGAGAGTTGAAGGAATAGGAACGAGCAAGCTTATACATTGCATCAAGTTTAATACTATCGGGTAAATTGGCTTGTTGCGCTACTTTTTCAAGGGAATCAACAGAAGCCTCGTCAAATCCTTTACTGTGAATAAAGCATAGAACAAGAAATACCACCAAGAAATTTTTCTTCATTTAATAGCAATTAAATTCAACGCTAAATTAACATCCTTTGACTTTAGTTCGGCAACTATTTTTTTTAAGTATACATTAAAGGGAACTATTGTAGACTAGTTATTTCCGAAGTACTCAAAACCTCGTATTTATCGAACAACAAATTCTTTAACGAAAGGAGATTGTTCAATTATTTCGTATTTATTTTAGTTATTCCAAAATAAGCAGCTTCGCCTTTGTTTATCCAATACTCAGGATTTTTATCAAGATCAAAATTAAAAATAGATAATGGTTTGTTTTTAAGTGAATCAACTGCACAACAACTTACATTTTCGGCTTTGCAGCGATTAATATGTACATATCGCATTTCCATTTCTGTTGAATAGGAGCTAGCAGTGCCAGTCAATAAATCTTTCGAAACCAGATACAAGTTTCCTTGAAGACAGGAACTCGCTATAAATACAACCAGCAACGCAGTTCTATATTTGACAACAAATTGTAAAAGACGTTTTGACCACTCATTTTGAGAGTGCTGCAACCAACTACTTAAAAATAAAAACCAAAGAGGTATAAAATAAAAGCATGCTACGTTCACTGTGCGGTGTTGAGCAAGCATGCCCATTGCCCAATAAGCGGGAAACACAGAGGCAAAAATAAGTATACCAAGTAGGATCAAATATTGAATAGGTTTAATTTTAAGTATCGCGTGTGCAGGAGATGACCGGTTGAATTGATATAGTATTGGCAAGGATAGCAGGGAAGCGGTAAATAGCGACAAACTGCCAATCCAGCTTACCGAGAAGCGCGCTGTTTGTAAAACGGAATACACCAACGAGTGAACAAACTGGTGATTGTTTTCGAATTGAGCCGAGCGACCCTCATTTCCCGGAGCCAACACCACCATTAAACTGCAAACAAAAACAACCATTATTAGAAGAAGTGAATTTTTATTTTTCATGTAAATTGCCAGAATACTATGTAACAAGACGAGTTGTACCATAGCTGTTTCATTAAACCCAATAATAACTGCCGCCTGAACTAGTAACAGCAATAAATCTAATCGATGGTTTAACCAATACTTTTTCTTAAAAAAGCGCAGTAAATGAGTAAAATATAGGCACTGCAGTATTATTGCTAATTGGTAAGTAATAGCTCCTGTGTACCAATATATTCCTTGCGCTAATTGAGGTAAATGAATTAATATTATCAGGAGTAAAATTGCTGTATAAAAAGTATGGAGTTTACCGATTGACGACTCTTGAAAAAGTTCATTTATCAATAAGTTGAGTGAAAAAAAACTCGTTATCAATAATAAAAGTGGAACAAGTTTATAAGCCCAAAAGGAATTAAAACTAATGGGATTGCAAAACACCAAGAGGTTCGAAAAGTACCTTCCGTTCCAATTCAAATAGTCGCGTTTACAGCTTGAAAGTATACCAAGGTACTTTGAACTCCAGGCATAAGCAAAATCATCGGCAGAAGGATGGCAATAGAAAGCAATCCATGCAAATGGAACAAACGCCAACAGCAGCAGTACTTTAAAGAGGTTTGATTGAGAATTGCGTGTCACTTTTAGTAATCTAAATCAAACATAGCTAAAAACATTAGTTTTTGAACAATAAGCAATACCTTTGCGTCCTAAAAATTTGGCGATTGAAAACAAAAACTCTGAAAAAAAATAAAGTAAATGTGGTGACGCTTGGCTGTTCTAAAAATATTGTAGATAGCGAGATTTTAATGGGTCAGTTGAAAGCAAATAATTTCGAAGTTGAGCACGAGGCAAAAAAGGACGATTCGAGCATTGTAATTATTAATACTTGCGGATTTATTGATAATGCGAAGCAAGAAAGTATTGACACCATTTTGCGTTTTGCCGATGCTAAAGCACAAGGAAAGGTTGATAAATTATATGTTACAGGTTGTTTGAGTGAGCGCTACAAACCCGAACTCGAAAAGGAAATTCCAACGGTAGATGCCTATTTTGGAACGCGCGATTTACCACACTTACTTAAAACACTTAAGGCAAATTACAAACATGAATTGGTAGGAGAACGTTTGCTAACTACACCGCGCCATTTTGCCTACTTTAAAATTTCGGAGGGATGCGATCGTCCTTGCTCATTTTGTGCAATACCCTTGATGCGTGGCAATCATATTTCAACTCCCATTGAAGAATTGGTGAAACAAGCTAAAAATTTGGCTAAAAGCGGAACCAAAGAATTGCTATTGATTGCACAAGATTTGACTTATTATGGTTTAGATATATACAAAAAAAGAAATTTAAGTGAGTTGCTGAATCAATTGAGTGATGTGGAAGGAATTGAATGGATACGGTTACATTATGCCTTTCCTAGCGGATTTCCAATGGATGTTTTGGATGTAATGAACGAGCGAAAAAACATTTGCAATTACTTGGATATGCCCTTGCAGCACATCAGCGACAACATGCTCAAAAGTATGCGACGCGGAACTACCAAACAAAAAACCATTGATTTGGTAAATAAAATTCGCGACAAGGTTCCCGGAATTGCTTTGCGAACTACACTCATTGCCGGTTATCCCGGAGAAACCGAAGGCGATTTTGATGAAATGAAAAACTGGGTGGAGGAGAGTCGTTTCGACCGCTTAGGGATTTTTACTTACTCCCACGAAGAAAACACTCATGCTTACAAATTGATTGACGATGTTGATGACACTGTGAAACAAGAACGCGCAGAAACCATCATGGAAATTCAACAGGGAATTTCGTTCGAACTAAATCAGCAGAAAATTGGAAAAGAAGTTAAAGTATTGGTTGACAAAAAGGAGGGAGATTTTTATTTGGCACGCACTGAGTTTGATTCACCCGAAGTCGACAATGAAGTACTTATTTCGGCAAAGGATAATTACCTTCGTGTAGGCGATTTTGCAAACGCGAAAATTACAGGAGCAGAAGATTACGATTTATATGCAACCGTAATTTAATACTTAGAATAACACTTAAATAAGGACTATCAGCTTATGGCAACCATTGAAAGGTCATTCCAAAAATATGCTTCTACCGGATATTTTTCTAAATTGATTATTGATTATTTGCAAAGCGATGAAAAGCTGCAATCATTTTATTCTACAGCTCCGACACTCGAAAATTTTGAGCATGCAATAGCTATAAAAGCTAAGCAAAAAATAAACAGGCCTTTACTTATTGAAGTTTTAAAGGAGCAATATATAAAGTCGAATTTGGAATTTCCTCAACAACTCAATAACTTATTAACTCAACCTACCACTTTTACACTAACTACCGGGCATCAATTGTGTTTATTTACCGGTCCTCTGTACTTTTTGTATAAAATTATTAGCACCATTAATTTGTGCGAGCAACTGGCAAAAAAATATCCTGCAAATAATTTCATTCCCGTGTATTGGATGGCAAGTGAGGATCATGATTTTGCAGAGATTAATCACTTCCACCTTTTTGGAAAGTCAATCGTGTGGAATCCCGAAAATACAGCTGCAACAGCAGTTGGAAAATTACCTACCGATAGCCTCCAATCAATTTTTGAGGAGGTAAAAACACTCTTTGGAAGCAGCGAGAATGCACGGGAGTTGGCAACAATTTTTGAAGATTCATATCTCAACAAGTCCAACTTAACAGATGCAACACGCTTGTTGGTGCATCAACTTTTTGGGAAATACAACTTGGTAATTTTAGATGCAGATGATAAGCGACTCAAGCAAGAATTTTTACCTGTGATGAGCGATGATATTTTTAAGCAAGAAAATTTTGAACGCGTTACCAATAGTATTCATCAGCTTGAAAATTTAGGTTACAAGGCACAAGTAAATCCTCGTGAAATAAATTGTTTTTACATGAATGAAACCATGCGAGAGCGTTTGATTTATGAGGAAGGAATGTATCGTGTTAACAACAGCTCAATTAGTTTCTCAGAAGATGAGCTTAAAAATGAGTTAAACGAATTTCCCGAAAGATTCAGTCCCAATGTGGTTTTAAGACCTTTGTATCAAGAGGTTATTTTACCCAATTTAGCTTACATTGGTGGAGGGGGAGAATTGGCGTATTGGTTGCAATACAAAGCTATGTTTGATGCTCATAACATTCAGTTTCCCATTTTATTTTTACGCAATTCGGCATTGCTGATGGACGCTGCCTCGATGGAAAAGTGGAAGAAGTTTGGATTTACGGAAGGGGATTTATTTCTACCAACAGATGTGCTCATTAAAAAATTTATGGATGGACAAAGTGATGGCAGTTCAAGTTTAACAAAGGAGCAAGATGCACTAAAAGTAGTGTATGCTCAACTCATTGAAAAAGTTCAGAAAAAGGAGCAAACCCTAAAAGCCACAGCTGAAGGTGAATTGCAAAAAGCATTGAGCGGATTGGCGAATATAGAAGCCAAATTGTTAAAAGCCGACAAGCAAAAGCAGGAGACTTCACTTAATCAAATCAAAAAGATAAAAGATAAGTTTTTTCCACAAGGAGAATTACAGGAACGCTACGAAAATTTTAGTGCCTTTTATTTGAAGTTTGGAAATGAATTTATTCCCATCTTAAAGGAAAACTTAGATCCTTTTCAACAACATTTTGCGCTGCTAACAATCCTGTAATTATTTTTTACGCTGTGCTTTATAGGTATTGTTAAGGCCTTCCAGCACTTCTGCCGTAATGTCTAAATTGTCTTTCGAATATAAAATTCCTCCACCTTTTGTATGTCCTAAAATATAGGAGTAACCGGTATTGCTGTAATTAGTTTTTAGGTAGGCTTCAATTTCTTCTTGAATTTTTTGTGTTTTCTTTAACTCATTCATCGAGAGTTTTTCATTAAGCTCATCACGATAATCGGTCAGTTTTTGCTCCTTCATAGCCAATTCTTGTTGCTTTGCCATACCTTGTTCTTCAGTCATTGTAGCAGCTTTAGCTTTTAGGTCGTTGTACTCTGCTTCTAGCGCACGGTATTCGGCAGTAAATTGTTTTTCGGCAGCAGCTCTTTCTTTTTCTAACTCCTTTTTCACTTCTTTTACTAATTCATAATTGTCCATTAACGAATCGGAGTTTACATAAACTATGGTGCTAGCTTTTACATCCATTTTTGGAGCTACTATCGGTAATTTATTTACAGTGACAGGAGCGGTGGGAGTTTTCTGAGATGAAAAATGCAAATAGTACAATACAGCTACGGCTAAAAGTAAAAGTATATTTAATGACAAGCTAAGTGATTTCATTGTATCGAGAAGTTGTGTTTAAATTTGTGAATGGTAACGAATTAAATGGCCGGTATTTTTTGTTAATCAAATTTGCGTGTGCGAAGATAAATAAATTGAAATGTGTTGTACAGCTAACAAATGTTAAGTAGCTCGAGAACTGCGAGCAAGCGCATTTTTATAAAGTTCGGTCATAAACTGCTTTCCATATTCAATGGCTTCTTCTTCACTTTTAAATCCTGATTTAATGGCCACAGGTTTTTGAAATGCATCGTCAGGATTTCCCGGATAATAGTGCAATTTGAGCACATTCGTTTTGCCCGCCGACTTTTTAGTAATACCTAACCAAATGTCGTAGTTCTGATTGCCTACCTTAATTCTTCTTCGAATTTTTCGCATAACACAAATTAACATTGCTGCATAAAATTAGTTTTTTCTTTCGGCTTTGTATTAATAAATTTGAAAATCGAAAATCAATGAAAAATCTTTTCACTTTACTTTTCTTAGGAGCATTCTTTAGCTCAACGGCACTTGCGCAAGACACAGCCGATTTTTATAATAAAGAAGAGGCAGCGCGATCTGCACCCAAGCCTCCATATTCAATTCGTGAGCATATTTTTACAGGAGGTAATTTTGGTTTGCAGTTTGGAACCATTACCCTGGTTGATGTTTCGCCATTAATTGGATATAAAATTACTCCAAAAATTGCGGCAGCTATTGGTGTTACTTATACCTATTACAAAGATTCACGTCCTCCGGCTTTTACTCAAAGTATTTATGGAGCCCGCTTAATAGGCCGCTATTTTATATTCGATAATTTATTTGTGCATGCCGAGGCGGAAGGTCTCAATTCAAAATGGGAATATTATCAGCCGCCTTTTACCATCTACAATATTTTGGGTGGTGCAGGCTATCGGCAGGCAATTAGCGACCGCCTTTTTTTTGATGCAATGTTACTGTGGAATTTTACCCCCTCAGATTACACACCCTACAACAATCCCATTATTCGAATAGGATTTAATATTGGATTGTAGATGGTATTATTTTTATATTTGTTGTACCAGCATTTATTTCACTAAAAATCACTAAAAGAAACTACTATGAGCAATCAACCTGACAATGGCAGTTTATTCTACAACGATGTACTTGCCAATTTCGACAAAGCAGCAGCATTTACAAAGTTTGAACCCGGTATATTAAAACAAATTAAGGTATGTAACAGTGTTTACACATTTAATTTTCCTGTTGAAATAGATGGAAAAGTTCAAGTATTTAGCGGCATTCGTGTACAACATAGCCAACACAAAACTCCTACAAAAGGCGGTATTCGATACAGCGAGTTTGTTGATGAAGATGAAGTTAAAGCTTTAGCGACATTGATGACATTTAAATGTGCTGTAGTAGATGTTCCATTTGGAGGTGCAAAAGGAGGAATCAAAGTGAATCCGGCCACTGTAACCGAAAAACAATTAGAGCGCATGACTAGAAGGTATACTACCGAGCTTATTAAAAAAAATATGATAGGTCCTTCTGTTGATGTTCCTGCTCCTGATTACGGAAGTGGACCACGCGAAATGGCTTGGATTGCCGATACCTATGCGACGTTTAAATTTGATGATTTGAATTCGCTGGGTTGTGTTACCGGTAAACCACTTGGCCAAGGTGGGATACAAGGACGTACTGAAGCTACCGGACTAGGTGTATATTTTGGAACCCGCGAAGCAATGAGCAATGCTGAAGATATGAAGGAGATTGGATTAACTCCTGGTTTGGAAGGAAAGCGTGTAATTGTTCAAGGGTTAGGAAATGTTGGGTTTTATGCCGCAAAATTTTTTAGCGAAGGAGGTGCCCTAGTTATTGGTTTGGCCGAACGAGAAGGTGGAATTTATAACGCAAAAGGATTGGATGTAGAAGCAGTTTTTGCTCACCGCAAGAGCAGCGGTTCTATTTTGAACTTTCCGGGAGCTACTAATTTTGCAAACAGCATGGCCTTGTTGGAAGAAGAATGTGATGTGCTGATTCCAGCTGCTTTAGAAAATCAAATTACCAAAGAAAATGCTCCGCGTATTAAAGCAAAAATTATTGCAGAAGGTGCAAACGGACCGGTAACCAAAGAAGCTGAAGAAATATTAAATAAGAAAAATTGCATGGTAATTCCCGATATGTATTTGAATGCCGGAGGTGTTACGGTGAGTTATTTCGAGTGGCTCAAAAATTTATCACATGTTCGCTTTGGCAGGATGGAAAAGCGTTTTCAAGAAATGTCGATCAAACAATTGGTCGATGCTGTTGAACGTAATACCGGCAAACCTTTAAGTGAGAAAGATAAAAAAATGCTCACACATGGCGGTGATGAAATTGATTATGTGCGTTCAGGTTTAGAAGAATCCATGATTTATGCATACAATGAAATACGAAATATTAAGAAGCAAGATAAACGCATACAGGATTTGCGTACCGCAGCGTTTGTAAGTGGTATAAATAAATTAGGAGTGTCTTACCAGTCCTTGGGTATTTTTCCTTGATGTAAGCTATTTAATTCAAAAAAGCCAATCAGAATTTTTTCTGATTGGCTTTTTTATTTTTAATCGCATTCGTAGGATGCTAACTAATTCGATCGTATGGATGCGAGTTTTTACACACTCGCTAGCGTACCACCACCTTGCGGGTTAAGGTTTGAGCAGCGGTTTTAATTTTAATAAAATAGATTCCTTCAGGGTAATTACTCAAATTAAGTTTCACTTGTTTTGCTGCTAAATTACTTGCTTCAACACAAAGCAATCCTACTACATTCGATAGTTGATAGGATTCTATTTCTTCGGCCGATTCAATTGTAAGTATATCTTTCACAGGATTGGGCAAAACTGAAATTCCTTTTTCTGCACCTTGTTTTTTTATCCCAACAAAATCGTTGTTTTGAATCGTAAGTACCCAACTCGAATCTAAAATAGTGGCTCCATTGCTCACGTTTTGTAACCGAAGCTCTAACAACTCATCCGGTTCTATGCTCAAATCGTCAACGATGCTTATGCTGATTGCTTGTGCGGCAGTTGAATTTGCTGGGAAGGTAAGCTGGGTAGGAGTGTACGTAAAATCAATTCCATTGGTAGCTGTGGTAGCTGAACCAATTACAACATCCACAGTTACTGCTTGATTCAACAAAGGATTAAAAATTTTTGCACTAATGCCCAATCCTCCAATTGCTTCATCAAATACTGCATCCGATGTAAACATAGTAACTGTTGGAGGTACCACAAAGCCACAACCATTGATTGTATGACCACCTAAGTGACTGTAATCACCTTGAGGGTAAATGTCCCATTGACCGTTAGACACAGCCCAAGTATTTTCACCTTGTTGAATGATTTGTTTGCGAACAAGTACAGTTGAACTGGTTTGTGAATTATACACCGGCCAAAAATTTCCTGGATTAACACCAATAGTACCAATGGCATCTACCAAGGTATTCGCATGATATAAGCCAATCACATTTCCGGCATTAAAAAAGAATTGCCCGTTAATAGTATCGGCCAAAGTTTTAAGAAGGGAATCAGAACCTGAATAACAAATTACATATGTATCGGCTGCATTCAAAAATCCAGATAGGGGAATAACGGTGCCCGGAACGGTACTTCCTCCAAAATAAATTTTAATGGTATAGTTCGATAAATCAGCAACCGAAGCAGTTGGGTTATATAGTTCAAATGCCCGATTAAAAGGAAAAGAGTGAACATATTCCGAAAAGAAGAGGTCGGAGCAAGGACTATTTGTGCTCACCGAATCATCGTCATAAAATGTAAAGTTAATCAGCGAATCAACGAGCAATGCATTGTTGGTTGGATTGGCTAATTGCAGATGTAGCTCCTCAATGGGTTCAGCAAGTGCATCAGTTAACACCGAAACACAACATGATTGGTTTGCGCTAGAGCCGGGAGGAAAAGCAATAGTCGTAGGTGATATAAAATAATCACTGTTTAAAGTTACCGTTGAATTGGAAGCTACTTGTACATCTACAAAAGTAGTATCGGTAGTAGAAGGATTGATGATACTGATATTAAAACATAAACCACCAACCGCTTCAGTATAGGTTCCATCGTTTGATACAATGCTTATGCTTGGCACCAATGCGACTTTTGAAGATGTTGTTTGCGAAATTGCATGATGTGCACAAAAAATCTGAAGGGAGATAATGCAGCTAAGAAGTAATTTTTTTTTCATGTATGTATAGTTTAATGGATATTATTTTTAAGAATTTTCGCTTGGTTCCCAAAGTTCTATTTTATTTCCTTCGGGATCAAGTATGTGTAAAAATTTTCCATAATCGTAGCTTTCAATTTTATCGAGTATGGTAACTCCGGCATCGCTTAATTCCTTGTGTAGAAATTCTAAATTTTCGACTCTGTAATTAATCATGAAATCTTTTTTGGAAGGTTCGAAATAGCTTGTTTTTTCGTCAAAGGGACTCCATTGAGTGGAGCCATATTTTTCAGGATTTTCTTCATCCCTCCAGCTAAAATTTGCACCATAGTTCGTGGTGTCAAAACCTAAATGCACTTTGTACCATTCTCGCATTTTTGCAGCGTCTTTACATTTAAAAAATACGCCTCCTATGCCGGTTACTTTTTTCATGGTATGGTTGGTTTAGTTTTTAATTTTCAGTTTTATTTTTTGAAAGAAAATACATACATACTATGGAAATGATGCACATAACTATTGCGCTTACAATTAATCCCATTTCGTGTTGTAAAATTCCTATAACAAGATCTCCTAGAAACATCAATAAAAAAAACAGATAGGCAACACGCAGCATTGAAGCTGATTTTTTAATTATTGCATATACAAAAATTCCGCCCAGCGCAAATTGTCTCACCGCCCACATGCGAACAATGTATTGAACTCCATTGGCGGTAAGGTCAATATTTTCGATAACAACTTCGGGAGTAAACCAAATTGTAAAACTTACGAAAAGTTCAAGCAGGGTAAATAATCCACTGAGCAATAAAATCCATTTTTGAATTGTTGGTTTTTCGATTTTCATTGATTTAATTTATACAAATACTAAACTAGTAAAATTATTCTAAAAATTTTTATCCTTATTATTTGTTTGTTTTCAAATAGTTAGGAAGAAATTTACTAGAACCTGTAAGGCCCGTCGCACTCCTTCGACTTCGCTC
>DGQS01000002.1 GCA_002389785.1 Bacteroidetes bacterium UBA4408 | reverse complement strand
CAATAAGTAAATACACCGAATACAAATGGGTATATACAAAACACACATTCACCACAGTATACCAGAAAGCAATTTTTGAACTAGGTGTTTGTATCAGTTTTATGAGGATATAACAACTGAGCATGCACATAAAAACAAGCAACACATAGCCCCGCATTTGAAACGAATAGTAAATGTGGTAAGAGTGTATGGTTAAGAAAAAAGCAGCAATAAAAGCGGCTAATCGATTTGCTGAGAGCTGCAAGGTAAAATAGTAGATGAATGCTATTCCTGCTAAAGCAAACATCAAAATGGGTAAACGTAAAATAATTTCACTTGTACCTGCAAACTTTACAAATACTCCCACCAGCAATTGCATCAAGGGTTGCGAGCCCATAGAGCTTTTCGGAAAAATAGTACTTAAAAATCCATCTTTTATAAATGTGTTGTAAACGCCAATTTCATCTTGCCATAAACTTTGTGTCATAGGAAACACTCTTAACAGCAATGCTACTAAGAGTAAACCGGATATAGTGATCCAATCTTTTTTATCAAGAGAAAGACCTTTGCTAATTTCCGGTGATTGTGTATTAGCTGAAGCAGAAGAAATAAACCATTTCCAGAAACTGAAATAGGTAAACAGCAGCACTCCCAACGCCATAACAAGCAACCCAAGTTTATGGAAACCCGTATCTATTTTAACTTTGTTACCACCTGAACCATATTTTTGTTGCAATAAATTACTTACAAAATCAAGCAGTTTTTCGTATAAGTCACCTGGCATACGCACATACAACAGCAAACCGCTAAGTATAACAATACCAAGTAGTGCAAAAAACCACTTACTAAATATGGCAGAAATTAATTTCGAGATTTTCATTTTAATCCGGATGGAATTTCTTTTGCAATAATTACATTTTCAAAAGCATCATCTGCATACCTGGCATATTTAGAAATAGCATCAGTAGTTATTTTGTTGAGCGAATAATCAAAAACAAAGAAGCCCAGGCCATGCAAAAAATCAAAAATGGTTTTTATTTCAACACCAAAATCGCGCAAAGCAGAAGGACAAATTTCCATAAAAATAATTACTTCCGGATTGGCTTTTAAGGTTTCTGTCATGCCAGTCAATGCAGGAAATTCGGCTCCTTGAATGTCAATTTTGATGATGTTGACTTTGTATTTATTTTGAACATAAGCATCAATGGAAGTTGCCGGGACTTCATAAGAGGTTGAATAGGTATCGACCGGATAAGTGCGATGATCAACGTTTAAACGATGCGAAGTATATATTTTTAAAGGTTTGTTTGAATCGCTTATCGCCACATGATTGATGCTTACATTCGACAAGTTGGAAGTTACTTTTTTTAGATTTTTAAAATTTGTAACATCGGGTTCAAAGCTATGAACGGCACCGGTTTTTCCACACAAGCGCGAAAAGTAACTGCTGTATAAACCAATATTGGCGCCTATGTCAAGGATAACATCACCGGGCTTAATGATTTTTTTAAACAGCTCCATTTCTTTTTTATCGGATATTTTTTTGTAAAAAGAATACAGGATAAAATAGAGTGGAAAACTATTTCGGTAAATAAACTCTCCGAATGAGAATAACTTTTTCGACATGACTACAATTATCTGGTGCTGATTTTTTCGACTTCAATCGTTTGAAACATTCCTTGTTTTAAGCCACTCACAGTTTTTTCGATGAAACGAACCGGAGCAAATAAAAATTTAGGTAATAAATTCCAAGGTTTAACTCCACCACTTAAAATATAAGCAACAGGCGTATGAATTTTAAGTGAATTGATGTTAAGTTGCGGAAATTTTTTTTCAAAAAGTGTTCTATCACGACCAAACAAAATCCAAGGCAAAGCAATATTGGCATCGCTCATTCTGCCATCCCCTTTAATTATCCATCCGGCTTTGTCGTCAAATGGTTCGTGATGAAATGTTTTCCAAATAAATTTAGCCCAAAGAGTATTGGCAGGTTCAACCATTATGATTTTTCCACCGGGAACCAGGCAGCGTAGCGCTTCCTTAAAAAATTCTTCAGGAGTTTTTACATGGTGCAATACATCAATCATTAAGATAGCCTTTAGACTTTCATTCTCGAATGGTAATTTTTCGGCAAATACTACCAAGTCACATCCTGCAATAGGCACTACGTCTGAAGTAATTGCATCCGGAATGACTTCTTTAATAAATCCTCCTCCGCTTCCCAACTCCAATACTTTACCGCCTTTAATTGCTGCGATGCTATTTTTAAAATGCAAATAGTACTCAGTATAAAGTTGATTGAGTGCATATTTTTTTCGAATTATGGCTGCATGATCAAGGCTTGCCTGTGGATCGTCAATGCTGGTATCTTTCATCAAATTCCGAATTATTTTTCAGCATAAATAATCACCGATCCTGCAATTTCACGAAGTAAAGGAGTTTTCTCAACGATTGCTCCAATGCCTTTTACCAATCCAATGAAAGGAGCTGGCGTATATGGATGTAGAAAATCGTAAGGAAAAATGTTGCAATTTTTAAAGCCCAGTTTTTTTAATTGATTTGTAAGTTTCCAACGAACTATCGCAGTTTCATCGGGCGAATCGCCCAGCCATTTCTTAATGAAAGGAACATTTTTTTGTACCAGTATTTGAGGATTCAACATGTTGGGTTCGGCAAATACCATCTTACCTCCGGGCTTTAAAACACGCCACACTTCTTTCAATGCAATATCCATATCGAGGTGATGTAAAATGGAACTTCCAAATACGATGTCAAAACTTGCATCGGCATATTTTAATTGATGGGCATCAGCTTCTTCTACCAAGCAATTAGGGATATTCTTTTTTCTGGCCACAGCCAATAAATCTTCCGATAAATCAGTAGCTGTAATATGTGCTCCGCTTTTCGAAACTTTTTCGGTAAACAAACCTGTACCGCAACCTATTTCAAGCACCTTACTTTGTGGGTTCATTCCGCTGAGCGATAAAAAATAGTTGGCTCTTCGCTCAGCGCGTAATTTTCCTCCCGGACTCGACCATCCCCACACATCTTCGGCATTGTCTTTTATTTTGTGATCGTGTTCGCGTTCTCTTTCAATTCGTGTTGAAGACATCTGTATTTCTAGTACTTTGTAGATTAATAAAATTTAAATCGCATTAAGGCGTACCATGACATTTTTAGCATGATCCATCCATTTTTTAAACGGTTTTTCATTTTGGTTTCACCGTACACACGTTCGTAATAGTGCACCGGCAAATCAATGTGCTTTAGATTCATTTTGGCAGCACCAAATATTAATTCGTAATCGCCCCAACGATCCTGTAATCCCCAACTTCCACGTAGTTTTTTTATGCGCTCGTAATCGCGTTTATACAACACTTTTGTACCGCACAAGGTATCTTTAATACTGGTATCGAGGATGTAGGAAAATGCGAGGCTAAAAAATTTATTTCCAACCACATTAAAAAAGCGCATTGCCTCGTCGTGCATTGGATACACCAAACGTGAACCATTGATAAAATCGCCGCGGTTTTTGGTTATAGCTTCGTAAAAATAAGGCAACTCTTCAGGTATTACCGTTAAATCGGCGTCAAGAATCATCAATATTTCGCCTTTAGCCGCATCAAATCCGGTCCATACATTTTCTGATTTACAAATCCCGGGACCTGCCACCAAGCGAATATCTTTTTCAGGATATTGTTTAATCAACTCTTGAACTTTTTCGGGTGTACCATCGGTCGATTTATCATCGCAAAAAATAATTTCGGTATGCGAACCCATTTGAGGTATGCGTTTCACGGCATCTTCCACATTTCCGGCTTCATTTTTACAGGGAATAATAATGGAAACTGAAGGACTATGATTTTCTACTATATCCATCCGCGCAAGCGTAATGCGCAACATGGTAAAGTGTCTGAAAAATGGCAATCGGGCCACAAAGCGATTCATTAAATAGGATAGCACTGGGATGTTGTAGGGCAATAACACGATGCGACGATTTACAATTTTTTCGTAACCGCTTAACACCAACATGTTATTTAAATCGCCAACTGAAATCCAATTGTGTAAGTTTTGTGGTATTTTTAATTTTAAGCTCTCTGCCAGTTGTACCAATGGATTCCAAAGGTAATTGTAATTTACTACTATTAATCGAGTATGCGGATGACAGCATTTGTAAACACTGTCGAATACGGCTTTTAGATCTACAATATCTTCAACAGAAGAAAGTAACACATAATCGAATTTTTCCTGTAATTGAATGTTTTCGGTAGTTTGTTGAATAAAGGTAAGATTCGGATAAGTAGCTTTTGCTTGATCGATGGTTAGTTGACTGTCGTCGATACCTACTCCATACTTTGGTTTCAAAGCATCCAATACAAACCCGTTGCTGCAGCGCACGTGCAACACTTTTGCATCTTCTTCAATAATAAATTTTAACGATTTAATTAGCTGACGGTAATAGTAAGGGTTTGCCTTAATCCACTTTTGCCGTTTGCTAGCTAGGACATCGTTTTTCGACTTTATTTTTGACCTTAATTGGTCTAAAAAATGGTGTTCAATCATAGTTCAGCTTAGTGTTAGTCTAGTATGTATTGATTTTTTACTCCTGGAAGTACAAGCTTTGTTTTTCACGTTCGTATTCAAAAACAAATAAAGAAAAGAGCCTGTAGATGAGCAAATTTAAATACTTCAATTCGATGAACGGGAACGCAAAACTATTAATTTTATTTTTAACTTTGACAGTCTTAGCCTTTATTATGTCCCTTTTTTATCAGCGAATTACACTTCTTTACATCCTTTGTATATGCTTGTTTTTTAATGAACTTACTTGGTCACAATCGTTAAGTCCGGTTTTGCCAAAAGCAAATTCACTAATAGCCGGTAAGCAAGTTCAATTTAGGTGGAATGGACAAACTACTGCAAAGGGTTATGAATTGCAGATTTCAACCGATTCAACATTTTCGAGTGTCGAGTATTCACTTAACAATATTTCATCAACTGGCTGTAAGCAAACACTTTCACTTTATGGTAAGTATTATTGGCGATTCCGAGCCAATTACGGCACTACTACAAGTAATTGGTCAAGAACGAGCTCCTTTAATTCCTTTGAACCGATACAGTATGCTTCTTTAAATATGTGGCTTGCTGCCGATAGCGGTTTGGTTACAGATGCAAATGCAAAACTATCTACCTGGCACGACTTAAGTGGAAAAAATAATTCGCTTACTCAAGCAAATGCTTCAGAACGTCCTTCCATTCAAACTGGTTTAAACAACTTACCTGCAGTGCATTTTGATGGTGTTGACGATCAAATGTTGAGTGCAAATGCAATAAAGGTTGGTACTGTTTTTAGCCTATTTAACTGGACAGGTACCTCTCCTTTACCCGATTACAATGGTGTGATGACAGCACTTGGAGGGAGTAATGAAGTTTTTTTTATTGGAACACAAGGATCCACTTCGTTGTATTCGGCTGGATATTTTGCAAGTCAGGTTTTTGTGAATCAAACCCAAACGTTCGATTTAGCGCCGCTTTCAAATTATAAAATACTAAGCGGGGTGCAGCCTTCACCAATCAGCACGTTTAACGGAATCCGCTTAGCTAGCGACCGTAATTTTGGTGGTAGATTTTGGAACGGAAATTTTCTAGAAAATCTTGTATTTGATACCATTCTTACACCTACACAATACACTGCTGTTTACAATTACTTGAGTTATAAATATGCTCCTCCTGTTGATTTAGGACCAGATAAAATTGTATGTAGTTTGCCGATCACATTAAAGGCTTCTAAAAATTATTTTACCAGCTATACCTGGAACAATGCTACCACAGCCGATTCATTGGTAATAAACGCACCGGGGACTTATGCTTTAACTACCACCGATATTTTTAATAAAACCACTTCCGATACTATTGTTATAAGTCAAGATGTTGCAGCCTATACGGTTAATTTAGGAAATGACATTTCCATTTGCCAAGGCCAACAAGTAGTGCTAACTGCAGGTGATGCGCATTTGACCTATGTTTGGTCAACCGGTGCTACATCCAATAGTATTGTGGTAGACTCCACAGCTGTGTATTCGGTTACAGTTACCGATTGCTTAGGTAACATAACGAACGATGCGATTTTAGTTACCGTGGCACCCTTACCGGAGTTCTCACTTGGAGCTGATACTCTGTTTTGTTACAATGCAGCGTATAAATTAAGCACAGGATTAGATGCTTCAGTGCCCGGAACCTATAGTTTTTTATGGTCCGATGCGAGTATTGATTCCATATTAGTACCACAGGCTTCCGGTAATTTTTCGGTGAAAGTTACCGATGCCATTGGTTGTATTTTTGCGGATAGTATACATGTAACCATCGACTCTTTGCTTTATACTGCCAGTCTTGGCCCTGACACTGCTTTTTGTTCAGGTAATTACATTCAGCTTTCACAAGGCGCTGCAAATGTACAGACATATTTGTGGAGCGACAGCAGCACATTGCCTACTTTGCAGGTAAATCAGCCCACAGGTGTTTACACCTACAGTGTTGTTGTTAGCAATAGCAATGCTTGTCAAAAAAGCGATACCATAGTAGTGAGTGTTTCCGGAGTGGCACCACAAATTAATTTTAGCAACACTGCATCCATTTGTTTTGGCGATACTGTCTTTTTTACTGATTTATCCGTTCCTCCGGTTGGCGATACCATTAGTGCTTATAGTTGGGAATTTGGCGATAATTCAACTTCTCAAATGCAACATCCAACTCATCTGTATGCAGCTGCAGGTGATTACATAGTTAAGTTGACAGTGATTGCTTCAAACGGTTGTTCAGCAAGTATATCTAAAACAATTACTGTGCATCCTTTACCAATTGCAGATTTTACAAGTTCTGTGGCTTATGCACTTTCAGCAGTTCAATTTACCAATACCTCTCAATTATTCTTAAATCCCCTT
>DGQS01000100.1 GCA_002389785.1 Bacteroidetes bacterium UBA4408 | reverse complement strand
AGAAATTGCTCGGACTTGAATTCAAGAAAGTAAACAATCCTTCGGTGTGGCATCCAGAAGTTGAAATGTATGAAGTTTACGAAACAGGGAAGTTAAAAGGGCGATTTTATTTAGACTTGTTTCCACGTCCTAATAAAGAATCATGGTTTTATGGAGTTAATTTAATTTCAGGTAAATATGGTAAAGGAGGTAATGAGATTCCGGTGTCGATGCTGTTAGGAAATTTTACACGCCCTACTCCCACTTCACCTTCGTTGTTAAGTCCACGTGAGTTAAAAACTTTATTTCATGAGTTTGGGCACATTATGAATATGATGTCGTATGAAGGTGAATTTTCGATGCAATCAAGTTCAAAAGCTGATTTTACTGAATCCATGTCGCAATTATTTGAAAACTGGTTATGGGATTATTCCATTTTGAGCTCGTTTGCTAAGCATTATAAAACCGGTGAAGTATTGCCTTTGGCTACTTTTGAAAATATGCTGAAGGCTAAGAATGTTGCTTCCGGATATGCATCAATTCGTTCGTTGCGCATGTGTTTGTACGACATGAATGTATACGATAAATATAATCCTCAATCTCCGGTATCCACCGATAAATTGTGGCAGCAAATTGACAAAGAGTTAGGGGTTATGGATTTTTATGTTGAAGGAACACATCCTCAGGCCAACTGGATACATATAAATTCTCATCCGGTGTATTACTACGGATATCTATGGTCGGAAGTATATGCACAAGACATGTTTACACAATTTAAGAAAAACGGATTAACCGATACCAAAACAGGTGTGCGCTACAGAAAATTAATTTTAGCCAATGGTACACAGCGGGATATTGTGCAAGCAGTTGAAGAATTTATAGGCAGACCTTCTGACAATAAAGCCTACATAAAGAGTTTGGGGTTGGAATAATTTAAAGCAATTTACCTCTTATTATACAGACTGGTTTTATTTAGTAGGTTTTTGAATTGAACTAAATAACAGATGTTCTAAAAAGGATATAAGTTTATTATCGTTTGGCACTGTGCTATCGGTAAGCGCCGGTAAATTTTCCATAAAAAACTTTTGCGCATGCGACATTTCTAAAATGGTACTAGCTAAAAAATATGGATACTTGTAATTCGGGTTGTATTCTTTAATTATTTCTGCAATTCGATGGCATAAGTCTTTATAGGGCTTAAACAAACGATCCTTATTATCTTTTGTAATGTTCCGGGTTAAATAAGCTTTTGAACTCTCCCACTTTACAAGCTCATAAGCTTCAAATTCGGAAATGAATTCAGTAGATTTTGCGCGCTCGGGAACTATTACTAAGAGCCCAATAATTGTTTTCAATTTCACTTCAGGGTCATGGATGTTGTTTAAACTAAACAGCACTTTATACTCTAAGAAACTCCAATACCAGGTAATGAGGTATACCAATAACCTATGTTTGTTTTCGAAATAGCGGTAAATACTGGCTTCTGTTGTTTCTATTTCTGCAGCCAGTTTTTTAAAGGTAAAATCTTCAAATCCCAGTTTGTTAATCAATACTAAACCCTGACTAACAATTCGTTTTCCCAATACACTGTCTTCCGGATTTCGAAGAAACAGTTTATCATTCATTTTAATTCGGATATCTAATAGCATTAGTTCTTAAATTGATAGTACAAATATACTAAATATTATTTAACAGATTTTATATAATAGTTTTACTATCATTTTGTAAGTAATACTATTTTTGTAAAAAAATTTCTATGATAACTGTATATATTTATTTAGACTCAGAAGTAAACGCCGGAAAACTGGTGAAAGACTTAATTGCGAATGATTTGCTGGCACATGCATCGATCGATATTGACAATCGTTCGTTCAGTAAAATTGACGGTAAAATATTTCAGCAAACGAATGTGGTTATAACCGGTCAAACCAAAGCATTGTTATTTACCCCAATACTCGAATACATTTCGCGTGAACGTTATGAAAACACTAAGGTGTATTCACAGCCGATTACTCAATGTAATGGAAATTTCAGTGAGATTATCCGGCAAAACACGCAGAAAATATGATGAATGCAAAAACTAAGTTATTGCTAAAATGGTTGAATAAGGAAAGAAAACTTATTTACCGAATTTATGCTTTGGCATTTTTACAAGGAGCATTATACATTGCAATTCCGCTTGTGATACAAGGTATGATTACCTATGTAATGGCAGGTAAATTTTCGGCTTCCTTATTTTTATTATGCATGCTTGTAATATCTATTACCATGTTAATTGGTTTTTTTCAGTTATGGCAAATGCGGCTGAATGAAACTTTGCATGAAAAGATTTTTTGCAACCTAACTGACCGATTAGCTCAATTAACCATTAAGCATCAAGAAGCTAAGAAAAAGATCGTACATTTTTTTGAAGTAGTTACATTACAAAAAGGAATTGGTAAAGTTCTGCTTGAGTTTTCATTTTCGGTAATTAGTATACTTTTTGGAATTCTTTTATTACCCGCATACAGTAATTGGTTTTTCATTTTTTCGGTTTTACTTGGCATTACCTTTTTTCTAATTATAATATACTATGGTAAAAAGGCTCAAGAAGAAAACATCCAAACATCGACACATAAATATGAAATATTCGATATTTTATCGTCAGGGAAAACTCAATTACCAGAAGTTGATGCTGCATTAGACCAGTATTTGGATCACCGTAAAATTTACTATTCCACCTTTGAAAAACAATACAAAGGAATTTTATTTTTTAAGTTCTTTTTTATCAGCATACTTCTTTTTGTTGGGGCATATTTAGTGCAGCATGGTGAGCTCAACATTGGACAATTTGTAGCTTCTGAAATTATCATTTTACTGGTGATTAATGCAGTTGAAAAGCTAATTGGAAGCATGGGTACATTTTACGATATGATAACCGGCTTATATAAACTTGAACTTTTATTCCGTCATAATCCGAGTGAATCGTATCTTGAATCAGAAGCCAGACCTACTCTTAACTCAACAACCCGTATTTATAGAAATAGGTATTCAAACAGAGTAAAAGCAATATTTTATACAGTGCTTATTTCGTGCATTGTGATTCTATTTCTTCCCTGGACACAAACTGTAAAAATGGAGGGAGAAGTAAGTGTTCTTAATCCCGAAAATAAACCACAACAAGTTACTTCGCGCATTGCCGGACGAATTGAAAAATGGTATATAAAAGACGGAGATTTTGTAAAGAAAAATGACACCATCGCTTTTATTTCTGAAATTAAAGAGGAATACATGGATTCACTTTTAGTGCAACGTTCAGAAGATCAAGTAAAGGCAAAGGAAATAAGTATTGCATCCTATGAAAACAAGGTGTCCGCAATTGACAAACAAATTGATGCCATTAATAAAGCCATGCTTTTAAAAACGGAGCAAGTAAAAAACAAGATACAACAATCAAAAGCAAAATTGGCAAGCGATATTGCCGATTCGGAAGCTGCATTGAATAATTACAAAGTAACAGAAGAACAGTTTAAGCGATTTGAAGAACTGTTTGCCAAAGGAGTAATTTCAAAAACCGATCTCGAAAACCGAAAAATAAAAGTGCAAGAGGCATTTGCAAAGAAAGTGGCAGCTGAGAATAAAATTATTGCTGCAAAAAATGATTTACTAAACAATGAAATTGAGCTCAATTCGACGCTTCAAGAATACACAGAAAAGTTAACCAAAACTGAGTCTGAAAAATTCGCTACAATTTCGATGCGCTATGAATCAGAAGGAATGCTTACAAAGTTGCAAAACCAACTATCCAATTATTCATTACGCAATACCTATTATTTTGTTTTAGCTCCTCGTGACGGATATGTTAACAATATTGCCATGCAAGGTGTTGGAGAAATTGTGAAAGAAGGTGGAATGCTTTGTAATGTAGCGCCGATAAAAAGTGAACAAGCGGTTGAGCTATTTGTTGATCCGGTTGATTTACCGCTTATAGCTAAAGGGCAAAGGGTGCAATTGATATTTGATGGCTGGCCGGCATTTGTATTTTCGGGATGGCCCGGAATAAGTTACGGTAGTTATAGTGCCGAAGTTGTTGCATTTGATAAGGTGATTTCACCCAATGGAAAATTTAGGGTATTGGCCGTAAATAAAGACGAATCCTGGCCAATGGCTATACAACTTGGTGGTGGTGCTAAAGGACTCGCCCTACTAAGCAATGTACCTGTAGTTTACGAATTATGGAGAAAGGCCAATGGTTTTCCTCCTGAATTTTATACATCAAACAACCAAAGTATTAAGCATGAACTTACCAGTAAGAAATAGTATTTTACTTCTGCAGATTTTGCTATTTGTTATTAATAGTACCGCACAGAGTAACAAAGAACTTTCGTATCGAAAATTTTTATCGCTGGTTAAAAGCACTAATTTGCAAGCACAAAAGGCTGAGAATAATTTACCATTTGCAGATTATCAGCTAAAGGCAGCAAAAGGAAATTTTGACCCTCAATTAAATAGCTCATTCAATTCTAAACAGTATAACTCCAAGAATTATTTCAACTATGGTTCGGCTGAAATAAAGCAACCGTTATTTTCTTCTCACTATTTAAAAATGGGTTATCAGTATGGGCAAGGCCTTAATTTAAATCCTGAATTTGAAACATCGGAAGCGGGTTTGCCTTATGTTGGTGTTGAAGTAAGTTTATTGCAAGGCTTGCTTATTGATAAACGAAGGGCCGAACTAAAGAAGGCTAACTATTATTCGGACTTCTATAAAGATGAACTAAAAATACAATTGAACGAACTCTTTTATTATGCATCAACTACTTACTTGGAAGGTATATACTCAAAAAAAATAAACAGTATTTATGCTTATTTTTCAAATCTTGCACAACAGCGTCTTACTGGAATTAGCGAATTGTCGAACGTAGGAGAAAAACCTGCAGTAGACACCATTGAAGCTGCAATTTATTTACAAGGACGATTGCTCGAAATGCAGGCAAGTGAAATAGAGTTGAATAAAAAAAGCACAGAAATTCAAACCTTAATTTCGAACAGCGAAGAATTGGTTAAGGACCCAATTGTATATACGGATAGTTTAGACCAATTGTACCTTTCGGCCAGAATCGCTATTCAGCAATTTTTACCCAATGAAACTATTTCCAATCCTTTGCTATCACAATATATTGCAAAGCAAAAAATTTTGGAAACCGAACTTCGATTAAAACGAGAATTGATAAAACCTGTGTTGGATGTGAGTTACAATTTTTTGAGTAATGATATTCAACCCTATTTGCAGGGCTTTACAACAAATGCCTATAAATGGGGTGCAACCTTTTCGTTTCCACTTTATTTGCGTAAAGCGAGAAACGAGTACAAAATGGCTCAAATAGCAGTTCAAAACAATGAACTTGAAACCATTAATAAACAAAATCAATTTAGTAACAAACGTAAATTTATTGTTGAAACTCTAAAGGTTTGTCAAGAACAAATTATAAATGCTGAAAAATCAGTGAACTATAGTAATCTTTTGGTAGAAGCCGAAAAATTGAAATTTATGAATGGGGAGAGTTCTTTGTTTTTGGTAAATGCACGTGAAAATAAATGGCTCGAAAACGAATTAAAACTTGCCGAATACAAATTAAAATACTTGAAGACCATACTTGAGTTGGTTTATACTGATGGTAATTTAAACTATGAGTTGAGTTAATTCATTCTTCCAAAATAATTTACGGATTCTTATTTAGTTATTACTCCAAAGCAAAATAAATTGCACTTCTAAATAAAATTATCTCTACGCATAGGGGTAAATTACTAATCAATTGTCATGTATAGTAAAGATTCTAACTTTGCCGAACAAAGCTCAGCTAGAAGCATTGAAAGAAGAAGCATTACTCATCAATAATATAAAGGAAGGCAGCATAGAAGCTTTTGAAAAAATTTTCACTAGTTATTACGCTACCTTGGTGAATTATGCCAAAACCATTTTAAAAGACCGGGAGGCAGCGGAAGATATAGTACAACAGGTGTTTATTTCAATTTGGGAAAAGAAGCAGAATCTTGAAATACACAGTTCATTTAAAGCCATGCTTTATAAATCGGTGTACAATGCTTGTTTGAATTTTATTAAAAAAGCGCAAGTAAGGAGCAATTATGCACAAGAAAGCCTGAAGCAGCCAGTTGAACAAGTAACAATGGAGCATTCGTTTCTTCAAAAAGAATTGCAAACAAAAATTGAAAACGCTATTGATCAATTGCCTGAGCAATGTGCTAAAATATTTAAAATGAGTCGGTTTGAACAATTGAAATATGCTGAAATAGCAGATCAGTTGGGATTGTCGATAAAAACGATAGAGCATCAGATGGGTAAAGCTTTGAAAATATTGCGCGAACAGTTAAAAGAATACTTGCCATTAATACTACTTTATATAAGCAAAAGCTACTTTGATTAATACTGATAACATACACGAATTAATTGGAAAATATTTGGCAGGTGAAGCTAGTCCAGAAGAAGCTATGCTGCTTGATGAATGGAGAAGTTTGAAGCGTGAAAACGAAGCGCTTTTCAAACACTACGAAAAAATTTACACACCTATATCCGGTGCTAGCGAAAGAGTTGAAATTGACACTCCATTAGCTTTTGAAAAAATTAAACCAATGTTGAAAAATGATGCTGTTACACGAGTAACAAATCGTTCTAATACATTCTTTAAAATAGCTGCATCCATTGCTTTATTAATAGGTGTAGCCGGCACACTTTATTATTTATTTTCACATTCGATAAGTTCTACAATTGTTTATGAAAGTGGTATTCGTCAACAAGAAATAAAACTTAGTGATGGAAGCAATGTTCTTCTCTCGGCGCAATCATCACTTAGCGAAAATAAAAATTATGGAAAAAATAACCGGACACTTCAGTTAAAGGGTACCGCATATTTTTCAGTAATTCATGATTCAACCATGCCCTTTATTGTTGATGTTGGGAAGGTGTATATTAAGGATATTGGAACTAAATTTACTATAGATGCAGATCCAACTCGTGATACTATTTTTGTAAACGTTGATGAAGGGGTTGTATTACTGTTTGATAGTATTGGCAGTTCACTCGAAATACGTGCCTCTGAAAAAGCCTTATACATTAAGTCTCAAAAAAGAATTGAAGCACCTGCTAAATTAAATAATGAAAAACTGCATTTGGTATTTACACATGCTCGACTTGCAGATGTGCTTTTAAAATTGAACTCTGTGTACAAAACCAAAATTAAATTGGAAAATTCCGACTTGAGCAATTGTGAAATAACAACTCAATTTACAAATGAAGAGTTGGAAACAATTCTTGCGATTGTATCGGAAACATTGGAACTAAGCTATGTTAAAACCAGTGAAGGTTATTTGATTAAAGGTGAAAAATGCAAGTAAAATTCACCCTTAGGCACTTTTGCTTATATGTTTGCTTTCTTCTATCAAATAATTTGTTTGGGCAGGCTCTCCCCTATCTTGAACGACCTGTAACGCTGCATGCATCTAATAAAACGCTTGCCGAAATATTTGCAAGCATTAGCCAGCAAACTCAAGTTGTTTTTTCGTATGCGCAAACTTTTAATGATCAACAACGAGTTGTGTATCACTGCAACAAGCGCCCGCTTCGACTAGTAATGCAGCAATTACTTGAACCTTCCGATTGTCAATTTAAGAACAAAGGCAAGTTTTTAATACTCACCTGTGATGAAAAATCGCATTCATCCAACCTCCTATTAAATGGGTATGTTTATAATGCTGTTGATAGCAGCCGAATAGAAGAAGCAAGCATCTATGTAAAGCAAACACGTCACTCTGTACGTTCCGATAAGTATGGTTATTTTGCGTTGAGTTACACTACTAAAATTCCACAGCTTACTGTATCCTTTGCTAAAGAAAATTTCAAGGATACTTCGCTCATTGTGGTGAATAAAAGAAAACAAGAGTTAAGTGTATTCCTCTATCCGGTTGAAAAAAAATTGCCTTACAAAACAATCGATGCTATTACATTATTAAAAGACACTTTAAAGCTAGCTTTAAAAGATACCACCTCTGTTGTGTCAATTCAAAGTGATGGATTTTGGAGTAAATTCAGAAAAATTAATGCGAATTTTCGCAACATCAGTGATACGCTATTTGCCTCTACCTCCGTATCACTTGTGCCTTACATTAGTACAAATCACTTACTATCTGTAAATACAGTAAATGAATATTCGTTTAATATTTTGATGGGTTATTCAAAAGGAGTGAATTTGTTGGAAATTGCAGGATTGCTAAACATTGATAATGGTGATGTACAATATGTTCAATTGGCCGGATTGGGAAATATTGTTTCGGGCGATGTGAAAGGTGTTCAGGCTGCGGGGCTGATTAACTCTAATGGTGGAAAAGCACAATTGGTGCAGCTTGCAGGACTATTAAATTTGAATAAGAACAATGTTCGCGGAGTACAAACTGCCGGATTAGGAAATTATGTAAAAGGCAAAACAACCGGCGTGCAATTGAGTGGTGTATTTAATAAAGTTACTATTTGCAAAGGCGTTCAATTAACCGGTATTGTAAATATTGCAGATACTTTAATAGGTATACAAACAAGTGGAATCGTTAATAAAACGCATTACTTTAAAGGAATGCAACTCGCCGGCATTGTAAATAAAGCAGATTATTTTAATGGTGTTCAACTTGGTTTGATAAATAGTTCTGATAGTGCAAGCGGTATACCAATAGGATTATTTAGTTGGGTGAAAAAAGGGTATCATAAACTCAGCATAAGCACAGATGAATTACAATTCGCTTACCTTAGCTTTGGTAGCGGGGTTGAAAAATTTCACAATGTATTTATTGCCGGTATAAATTATAACACGGGTAATAACTATTCACTAGGATACGGTATTGGAAGCAGTTTTGCACTTAGCAAAAGCTTTGGTTGTAGTGCAGAACTTAGTACAAAGCAAGTATTTACTTCAATTGATGTTCCTTTAAAAACAAACCTCCATAACCAACTCTTTATTGGTGCAGATATTTTGATTCATAAAAAGTTCAGAATAAGCCTTGGTCCTGAATTAACTGTGTATTTAGCAGATACTAAAGGTGCAGATTACAACAAGTTGGACCGAAGATTATCTTCAGGCGATTTATATTCCACCTTTCAGGGTAACATGGCCATTAAATGTTGGGGCGGAGGAAAAATTGCACTAAGTTTTTTCTAATTTTTTTTGCGAGCATAGGGGTAAACCTAATTTGTGTTGTCATACATGCATAACACAAAAAAACTTCTATGAAATCGTTCAAAAAAATCGCAGTAATTTATCTAGTGAATCTAGCTTTTAGTATCCCAACATTTGCCCAAACAATTACCCAAACAATTCGAGGTAATGTGGTAGATAAAATTTCTCAATCACCCTTACCGGGTGTTATCATAACCCTTCTGAACTCATCGCCAATTAAAGGATGTAGTACTGATAGTGAAGGTAATTTTAAACTAAATGAAGTAGCAATTGGTAAACAAAGTTTACGTGTGAGTTTTCTTGGTTATAAAGAATTGGTTTTGCAAAATCTGGTAGTTAATTCGGGAAAAGAACTGGTTATTACAGTGCAATTGGAAGAAGAAAGTAAAGCCATCCAAGAATTTGTTGTGAGTGAAAAAGTCGAAAAAAACAAAGCTTTGAATCCTATGTCGACAGTTAGTACGCGCACCTTTTCAGTAGAAGAAACGCAAAAATTTGCAGCTGCTGTGAATGATCCTGCACGCATGGCAACTTCGTTTGCAGGAGTAACACAAGGGCCTGATGGAAATAACCACATTTCCATTCGTGGCAACTCGCCCAATGGTTTGTTGTGGAGAATGGAAGGAGTTGAAATACCGAATCCAAATCATTTTTCGAGTGTAGGTACTTCCGGTGGAGGAATCTCTATTTTAAGTGCTCAATTATTAGGTAATTCAGACTTTTCAACGGGAGCTTTTGCTGCCGAATATGGGAATGCATTATCCGGAGTTTTTGATTTAAAGCTTCGAAAAGGGAATAATGAGAAACGGGAATATACTTTTCAACTAGGTTTATTAGGTGTAGATGCTGCCAGCGAAGGACCAATTAAAGCCGGTTATGAAGGATCGTACTTAGTTAACTATCGCTATTCTACATTAAATTTATTGAGCAAAATTGGTGTTCCAATAGATGATGGAAGTACTAATTTTCAAGATCTTTCTTTTAATGTTTCCTTGCCCACTAAGAAAGTTGGAAACTTTAGCGTATTTGGCTTTGGCGGATTAAGCTATCAACGAACTAATGCTAAAAAAGATACAGCTAAATGGAGCGAAGACAGCTTTACTCAATACAATTCAAACTTTTATAGCAATACAGGTGCGGTTGGAATTACCCATACGAAGTTATATAACAATCAATCTTATTTAAAAACAATACTTGCTTTTTCGGGTTCGCAAAATGCTTCAAAATATGATAAATTGCAGGAGGATTTTGTTAATCTAACAACCGAACAAGAAGAAAAATATTTCCAAAATAAAATTACTTTAAGTTCGAGCTATACCAAAAAAATCAGCGCAAAAAGCAATGTTAGAACCGGAATTATAGCAAATCAATTAGGTTATAATTTAGAATTGAAAGACAAAAAAGATACTTCTGAACTAATTACCCGAATTCATGTAAAAGGGGCAACTCAAACGTTTCAGGCATTTTTTCAATGGAATTATAAATTGAGCAATCAATTAACAACCAACCTAGGTCTACATTACAATCAATTGTTGTTAAATAATTCAAACTCCATTGAGCCACGAGCATCACTCAAATACGATGTAAATGCAAATCAAAATATCACTTTGGGTTATGGCCTTCATAGCCAGTTGCAACCTATTGGAGTTTATTTTGCACAATCACAAAGTGAAGATGGTAGAATATTAACGCCGAATAAAAATTTAGCGCTTAGTAAGGCACATCATATAGTTATGGGATATGATGTGAACATCAATTCGTTTTCGCACATAAAAGCTGAAATTTATTACCAGCATTTATTTTCACTACCTATTTCAAAAGATACAAGTTCAACTTATTCAATAGTAAACTCTACCGATGGTTACACTGCTGATGAATTAGTGAATAATGGCTTAGGAAAAAACTATGGACTTGAACTAACTTATGAACGCTTCCTGCATAAAAACTTATATTACTTATTGTCGGCTTCACTCTACGATTCAAAATATAAAGCTGCCGATGGAGTTTGGTACGATACCCGATTTAATACGAATTATACCTTTTCATTTACCGGAGGAAAAGAATGGACATTATCAGAAAAAAGAAAAAGTAGAGTCATTGGTTTTAATTTAAAAGCTTTGTATGTAGGCGGATTCAGATATACTCCTATTGATTTAAATGCCTCTGTAAGCAAAGGAGAAACGGTTGTTGATGATAACCAAACTTTTAAAGAAAAAAATCCGGATTATTACCGATTGGATATACGCGTGAGTGTGAAACGCAATTATAAAAAACTAACCAGTACCGTTGCATTAGACATACAAAATACCACGAATCGCAGGAATGTTGGAGGGCAATATTTCAACAGTAAAACCGGAGAAATAAATTACTGGTATCAAACACCATTGATTCCTATTTTGAGCTATCGTTTGGAGTTTTAATTAAGAGAGGTTCGGAAGTAATAATTGAATAAGTCTCTTCTCTTGCATATAATTTCAAGGTATCTAATTCGTCTTCCCTGTTTTTGAAAATGCGCTTTTTTTAACTAGCAAATACTCAATAGCAATATTGTGGATTGCCTTCCAGAATCTCCATTTCGAGCTTTGGTGCCTCTCCCGCTTTCCATAATTTGGTGCGGTGTACAACGCGATAAAGCAAAGGACCACCATCCGGAGCTTCGCTGCGTTCGAATGGTCTTGGAATACACACAAACTCGGTTGAAAGTTGATCGGAAGTGGCGGTAACTAAACCGTAGCCGTGACCGCCGAAATCCAGAAATGACAAGTGTGGAGCTAGTTCTTTATTTCTTAAGGCACGAGCTTGTT
>DGQS01000062.1 GCA_002389785.1 Bacteroidetes bacterium UBA4408 | reverse complement strand
AAGTTACTGTGCATTATACCGGTAAATTAACCAACGATTCGGTGTTTGATAGTTCAGTTAAACGTGGGCAACCTTTTTCATTTAAACTTGGAGCCGGACAGGTAATTCGTGGTTGGGATGAAGGAATCGCAATGTTGCATAAGGGAGAAAAGGCTACCCTAACAATTCCATCTGCCTTAGGATACGGTGAACGTGGCTATCCACCTATTATTCCACAAAATGCTACCTTGGTTTTTGATGTTGAGTTGATTGATTTTGTTGAAAGCATTGCTCCTAAACCTTACGATGTAAAAGGAAAAGACACCTTAAAAACTGCTAGCGGTTTACAATACATCCTGGTGCAAAAAAATGCTTCAGGTGTTCAGGCTGCTGCCGGAAAAACAGTATCGGTGCATTATACTGGTTACTTAACAGATGGAAAAATGTTTGATTCATCGGTTGAACGCGGTGAACCCATTAGTTTTGGATTAGGCCAACATCAAGTTATTGCAGGTTGGGACGAAGGAATTGCTTTATTAAAAACAGGCGAAAAAGCCCGTCTAATAATACCTTACAACTTAGCTTATGGTGAAGGAGGACAAGGACCAATTCCTCCAAAAGCAACTTTGATTTTTGATGTGGAGTTGATGGATGTGAAATAAAAAAAACAGATTCAAAAAAATCCCAACCGTTAATGCGGTTGGGATTTTTTTTTGAATTCCTAATTTAATCCAACCTGATTAACTGTCCTAAATTTTGAAAAAATTCTAAGTTTTGCAGTGAGTTCAGGTTACCAAAACAAGCTCACTGTAAGGTAGCCAAAATAAAGTGCTTGTGCTAGGAACAACATGCCCCAAATGGGAGCCGGTATATAAGTAAAATCGCGCAAATTACTGGCATCGCCTGCATTTGAAGGTTCGTTCATGCTAATCCAACAAACCGTTGCTGCCGAAAAAATTGATTCAAACAAAACCAAGGATGAAAAAAACACCGAAGTAGCAAATAAATAATCCGGTAATCGATAGTAAAATACCCATCCTAATATTCCCGAAAAAATTAAGAGCCAAAAAATGCCATATCCATTGCGCACCCAAAACAACAGATTAACAATAGCAAATGAAAAAAATATATAAAAAACCCAAGTATACTGAGCCTTGCTTATAAGGTAAAACAATAAATAAGCTGTTGCTGAGGCAAAAAAATATCCCGCCAAAGCTATGAGTACTTTAAACAACCAATACCGCGATTGAGTTGTTGCTGCGCCTGAAGTATCACTATTTAAATCAATGGAAACAACTGTTCCGCTGGTAAGTAAGGTGATTAAAGCATGTCCACTTTCGTGAATTAATGTATTCGTTGAACGAAAAAATTTACCAATACGAGGAATTCTACTCACCAACAAAGCTGCTGCAGCAAAAGCTATCATCAACAATTGTGACCTTGCCATTCTCCTAAAATTTAAAAATGAGTTTAATATTTAGTTGTCGTTGCGTTAAATAATTGGGAATCGCATATTGCCTTGCAGTTACGTCCGTAACCCACAAATAAGATATTGTGTTACTTATTTGCAACAGATTAAACACTTCTGCACTCGCCCAAATCGATTTGAAAAAACGGAAAGGATTCCTAGAAGGTAACTTTTTTGTTTCGCTCAATAGCTGCTTCGAAAATCCTATGTCTACTCTTCTATAAGGTGGTATTCGCAACGTATCCTTGTAGCGATCATAGCTAGGTGGACCAAATGGAAATCCTGAACCATACAACAAATTTAAATGCACTTTCCAGCTCGGGAAGCGAGGTATATAATCTTGAAAAAACAAAGCCACGTTTACGCGTTGGTCTGTTGGACGTGGAATATAACCCGGAGTATGCAAAATGCTATCGGTTGCAACTTGATCAAATGTGTAACCTTTGATAATTTTATTTCCCTTTTTGTTGTAATAATCATAGTAAAAATCGTCCTTGATATCCTCACGTGTTTGCATCACACTCACGCTAATCCATGATTCCAGGCCTTTTACAAATTCTCCGTTTAGTTTTAAATCAATACCGGTGGCATATCCTTTTGCATTGTTTTGAGCATAATATCGAATACGAACGTTATCAATTTCGTAAGGCACTAAGTTGTCTAATATTTTATAATAACCTTCCGCAATAAACTTAAATGGTCGATTCCAAATTTTAAAATTATAATCACTGCCCAAAACAAAATGAATAGATGTTTGGGCTTTTAATTGATAATTAATAGTTCCATTTAAATCGCGCAACTCACGGTAAAACGGTGGTTGATAATAATACCCGGCAGACAACCTAAACAGGAAATCGCGTTTCCAATTTGGTATTACCGAAAAGGAAGCACGTGGGCTAACTAAAAACTGTTTGTTTACATCCCAATAGCTGCTTCGCAATCCGGCTGTAAGCGAAAATAAGGTGGTATCGCCAAAATTCCAGTGATGTTGAACATAATCGCTTATGCGGTTGGAACTTAGTGTATTTTTAGCTTTAATAACTTGTTGTAATTCGAGTACATCCGGTTGCGTTTGAGGAATTGAAAAACCTGCACTGTCCTGCAGTTTCCATTCACTTATTTCGTCATTAATATACTCAGATTGATATTTTATTCCCCATTGCAAATTTTTATAATAGCCTTTTTGCTCAACGTTAAAAACAGTAGCCTGTAATAAATTTCGGCCATGGGTAAGGTAACTACCCACATTTCCTAAGGAAGTTACATCTCCAAAATTCTCCTTTCCAAAATCAGTTTCGAGTTGGCCAATAAAATACTGTCCTAGTACATCAAACTTTTCACTTTCAAACGACCGAAATGCTGATGAAATCAATTTAAGTGTTAACTCTTTTTTCGGTTTGAGAATAAACGAAACAGCTCCCAGGTAGGTATCAAAATTATTTACTTCACGACCTTCAAAAAATACTTTGAGGCGCAGAGCTGTATTTACTGTACCAAAATCGGTTTCTCGATCTTTGGGAATAAATCGGTATTTATTTTGGGCATAATTTCCCAATACTGCAATTTCAAATTCAGGGGTAAATTGATAGGTTATATATAACTGCCCATCAATAAAGCGAGGTCTATAATCGCCTTTGGTATCGAGCGATTTGAGCAAATAACTATTGGAACGTTGGCGTATTCCTGCAATACAACTCAGTCGTTTGCTTTTGTCAGAACCTTCTAAAGTTAACGATGCACCCAATAAACTTGCAGTAACGTTAGCTGCAAATTCTTTTGGCTTGCGATACGTTACATCAAGCACACTGCTCATTTTATCGCCATAACGTGCTTCAAATCCACCGGCCGAAAAAAGCACACCAGAAACCATGTCCGGATTTACAAAGCTAAGACCCTCCTGCCCTCCGCTTCTCACCAAAAAAGGGCGATACACTTCAATGTCGTTTACATAAATTAAATTTTCATCAAAATTTCCCCCGCGCACATTGTACTGAGAGCTTAATTCATTGTTGCTGCTAACCCCCGGAAATGTTTTAAGCAGCGCTTCAATTCCACCCGAAGTGGGTAAAGCTGCCACCAACTTAGGATCGAGCCGTTTTAAGGTACTTTGTCGTGTAGCTCGATCTTCAATCTGAACTTCGTTAATGGAAACTGCATTCGATTTTAACTTGGGAGCTAGTTTTAATCGCTCGTTCGTTTTGGCATTAACTTCAAGTATATACGTTTCAAAGCTAATGTGCGAAAATGCAATACTTATTTTACTACCCGCAGGTATTTCCAATTCGTATTTACCGTTAGCATCTGTTTGGGTTGCACCCGGTAAGCCAACAACCGAAACACTCACAAACTCAATGGGAATGGAGTTTTCAAAGTCCTTTATTTCGCCATAGATAATCGCTGTACTTTGAGCCTGAGTTTTAAAAGCTAAG
>DGQS01000047.1 GCA_002389785.1 Bacteroidetes bacterium UBA4408 | reverse complement strand
AAGTCGAATTAAATGGTAAATCTATTCCGGTTGGGCGAAGTTACCAGGAATCAATGAAAGGAGAAATTGACGGATTTTTATGATTTTTGTGTCATGCATGCGCAAACGATTGTTCAAAAATTAGCTTTATCCTTGCCCGAAGTTATTGAATTACCTCATTTTGATAAGCCCTCCTTTCGAATATCAAAAAAAATATTTCTAACACACAATACCAAGGAAAACCGTGTTTGCGTCAAATTAAGTGAGTTAGATCAATCTGTTTTTTGTTCCGACCCTTCAGGCTCCATTTATCCTGTGCCTAACAAATTCGGAAAAAGGGGATGGACGCTCATTAATTTAAAAACCGTACATCCCGACTTATTGAAAGATGCAATTACCTGTGCATATAATCATGTAAAATAATAAGTTGGACAATATTTTTTGTAAAATCAGATTGACTATTTAAGTATTTACCAGTATCTTGTGCGTTATCAATTTACTGCACATGGATCCTATTTCTGATACCGAATTTAAATTGCTGCAACAGCAGTTTACTGAAACTTACAAAGATATTTTTCAAAATAAACTCGCCGAAAAAACGGTTGTAATTGTTCCGAGCTTAACCCTTGATGCAGAAATGCTAAATACCATTAAAGGTTCGGTGCACTACGAAGAACGCTTGTTATGCATGCTCATGCTTTTGCGAATGCCGCGCACTCAGGTTATTTTTATTACCAGTGTCCCAATTGATCCTTGTATTATTGATTATTATTTGCATTTACTTCCGGGTATTACGGGACAACATGCAAGAGAACGACTTAAATTATTTGCTTGTTACGATGCTTCTCACGTTTCCTTAACCGAAAAAATTTTAAAGCGACCGCGGCTCATCAAACGCATTCGCGAAAGCATCCGCTATCCGAATATGACGCACATGAGTTGCTTTAACGTAACCGATTTCGAAAAGCAATTGGCTGTTTTACTTTCAATACCAATTTATGGATGCGATCCCGATTTATTGTATTTGGGAACAAAAACAGGTAGCCGCAGAATTTTTAAAAAACTCGGAATACTTGTACCTAATGGATTTGAAGACTTAAAAAATGAAATGGATATTGCACTTTCATTAGCCAGAATTAAAGTAAACAATCCCACCTTAAAAAAAGCAGTGGTGAAAATCAACGATGGCTTTTCAGGTGAAGGAAATGCAATTTTTCGGTATGGTAATTTATCGGCCGAGCATCCACTTCTCGCAAATGAAATACTTGCTTGTTTGCCAACCGGTTTGAATATAGTAGCTGCCAACGTTTCATACCATGTATTTTTATCTAAATTTTGTACCCTTGGTGGTATAGTTGAAGAATTTATTGAAGGCGAAATTAAAGAATCACCCTCTGTGCAATGTCGTATAAATCCGCTGGGAATTACCGATATTATTAGTACACATGATCAATTACTTGGCGGCGAAAGTGGTCAGGTATTTATCGGAGCTACCTTTCCGGCCAGCAAAGAATATACCTTGGAGATAGCTGCAGCAGGCGAGAAAATAGCAGAGGCATTGCGATTAGAAGGCGTAAAAGGCCGATTTGGAATTGATTTTTTATCTATTCGCGAAGCCGGTATTTGGAAACATTATGCCATTGAAATAAATCTTCGTAAAGGTGGAACTACCCATCCATTTTTAATGTTGCAATTTTTAACCGAAGGTGAGTTCAACTGGAAAAAAGGAGAATTTCAAATGCCCGGCGGTCAAACACGATATTACTTTGCCTCCGACAATGTAGTAAATGAAAAATACAAAGGACTATCGCCTCAAGACTTAATTGACATAGCCATGTGTAATGGATTGCAATACGATGGCGCTCGTCAAGAAGGTGTGATGTTTCACATGATAGGTGCCTTGTCGCAATACGGAAAGTTAGGGATGGTTTGCATTGCCAAAACCGAACAAGAAGCAAAAGATTATTTCAACAAAACGATTTTAATTTTAGATACGGCTGCTGAAGAATAATTTGAGTTAAAAAATATGATCGGGATATTCTACTTGTGTTAAAAATAAACCTTCTGCAGGAACTGAAAATCCAGCCAATTGTCGATTTTTTGAAAGAATAATAGTTTCAAATTCTTCTTCTGAAAGTTCACCCTTACCAACTTGTAGTAAGGTACCAACAATAGCACGAACCATGTTTCGAAGAAAACGATTTGCCTTAATCTCAAATATAAGCAATGCATCTTTTTGATACCATTCAGCTTTTAAGATGGTGCAGTTATTTGTAAACACCTGTGTATTCGATTTGCTGAAAGAAGTAAAATCAACGTGATTGAATAACAGTTTTGCTGCACGGTTCATTTTTCCAATATCTAACACTCCATACAAATAGTACGCTGTGTCAATTTCAAATGGATTTTTTTTTCGCGAGATGTAATATTGGTAGGTTCGTGAAATAGCATCAAATCGAGCATTGGCAGAAGCTTTTACCTCAAATACCGAAGCTGCTGAAATATCTTTTGGCAAAATTTTATTCAGTTTGTATACAATAAATTTATCATCCGCAATGCGTGTCTCTGTATCAAAATGTGCATAAAACTCACGCGCATGAACCCCGGCATCAGTTCGGCCACATCCCAAGGTTTCAGTGGTAGAACCCAATAATGCCTGCAATGCATTTTCTAACTCTTGCTGAATACTGTGCGCATTGTCTTGCTTTTGCCAGCCGTGATAGGCAGTTCCTTTGTAAGCGAGCTTTATAAAATATCGATGCATTTTTTATGAATTTAGGATGGTAAAAATAGCGCTTTTAACAGAACTATTTTAGGAATGCAAAAATTCTTAAAAGTCACGATTGTAAAGGCGATTAACAATTATTAACAGGCAAGAATTTTTTCAAAATACATGCACACAATACATTTGCGACACTAAAATAGTAAACACTCAAATGGAAACAACAAGTATTGACATTAAAGAGCTAAACGAGCGAATACAAAAGGAAAGCGCATTTATTGATATGATTACTTTGGAAATGGACAAAGTAATTATTGGTCAAAAATACATGGTGGAACGATTGCTTATTGGATTACTTTCGAATGGGCATATTTTACTAGAAGGAGTTCCGGGGTTGGCAAAAACACTTGCGATAAAATCGCTTGCCAGTACAATTGAAGCCGGATTTAGCCGAATTCAGTTTACTCCCGATTTGTTACCGGCCGACTTAATCGGTACCATGATCTACAATCAAAAGAAGGAAGAATTTTCCGTAAGAAAAGGTCCGGTTTTTTCGAACTTTATTTTGGCGGATGAAATAAACCGTGCCCCGGCAAAAGTACAAAGTGCTTTGCTCGAAGCCATGCAAGAACGTCAAGTTACGATAGGTGATCAAACATTTAAATTACCGGAGCCTTTCTTGGTATTGGCTACTCAAAATCCAATCGAGCAAGAAGGTACTTATCCTTTGCCTGAAGCACAACTCGATCGATTTATGCTGAAAATTGTAATCGGCTATCCTTCAAAAGAAGAAGAGAAAAAAATTGTGCGTCAAAATGTATTGAGTCAGTATCCTTCAGTGAATTCAATTTTAAAAACCGATGACATCATCCGTGCACGAAAAATTGTAAAGGAAGTTTACATGGACGAAAAAATTGAGCAATACATTGTTGATATTGTCTTCGCAACTCGTTTCCCTAAAGATAGTAAACTGGAAAAATTTGCACCTTTAATTTCTTATGGTGCTTCACCTCGTGCTAGCATTAATTTGGCACTCGCAGCAAAAGCCTATGCATTTATTAAGCGACGAGGATATGTTATTCCGGAAGATGTGCGCGCTGTGTGCAACGATGTAATGCGTCATCGTATTGGCTTGACCTATGAAGCCGAAGCTGAGAATATCACCAGTGAACACATCATCAATGAAATTTTAAATACAGTAGAAGTTCCTTAATTTCTTATCTAATGCGCCACACAGTGCCTTTGAAAAGGTGCAATTTTGTTGGAATAGAGTGAATTGTTGTTTCGGAATAATAGAATGGATACAGCAGAATTATTAAAAAAAGTACGGAAAATTGAGATAAAATCCAGGGGCTTGTCCAACCAGATTTTTTCAGGAGAATACCATAGTGCCTTCAAAGGCAGAGGTATGGCGTTTAGCGAAGTGCGCGAATATATGCCCGGTGATGATATCCGAACAATCGATTGGAATGTTACAGCGCGATTTAATCACCCTTATATCAAGGTATTTGAGGAAGAGCGCGAAATGACTGTAATGTTGCTCGTTGATGTGAGCGCTTCTGAAAACTTTGGAACAAAACAACAATTAAAAAAAGAACTGATCACCGAATTATGTGCGGTTATCGCATTTTCGGCGATTCAAAACAACGATAAGATTGGGGTGATATTTTTCAGCGATAAAATTGAAAAATACATTCCTCCTAAGAAAGGAAAAGGTCATATTTTGCTCATTATTCGTGAACTTATAGAGTTTACACCCCAAAACAATAAAACAAATATCGCGCTTGGGTTGCAGTTTTTTACAAACGTTATTAAAAAACGCTGTACTGCATTTGTAATATCTGATTTTATTGACGATGCAGATTTTTCGGATGCGTTAAAAATTGCCTCTAAGAAGCATGATACCATTGCCTTGCGAATTTTTGATGAACGCGAAAACATTCTACCGCCAATGGGATTAGTAAAGTTTTTTGACACAGAAAGCGGCCAAATTCGCTGGATTGATACGAATAATGCAGCAGTGAGAAACAACTATACCCTGCAAAGTAAAAAACGAGAAAATCAACTCATTAATTTATTTAACCGAAGCGGAGTTGATGCAGCTCATATAAACACACGTGAACCCTACATCAAACCATTGATGAATTTGTTTAAGCGACGCGCAAAGTAATGAATAGAACAGTTACCACTAATAGTTCATCTTTTCTGCTTGGATTTTTTCTGAGTATGTTTTTATTTTATGAAGCATCGGCTCAAAAAAATATTGCCAGTGCCTCACTCGATTCTGTAAAACTGAAAATTGGCGAACAAACTAATTTGATACTTCGTATTGAAACTCCGATTCAGAGTAAAGTTGAGTTTCCATTAATTAACGATACTATTAATGCTCATATCGAAGTAGTAGGACAAAGTAAAATCGATACCAGCTTTACTTCGGATAAGCAACGTGTTCGATACACAAAAAAGATACTGATTACCTCATTCGATTCAGGCTATTTTGCTATAGCTCCATTTACATTTACTGTAGATAATGATTCGGCAAATCCGGTTTACACAGAAGCTTTATTACTGCAAATTCAAACAGTAGCAGTTGACACTACAAAAGCTATTCGTGATATTAAAGGACCTAAGGAAGTACCTTGGAATTATCGCGAACTTATTCCTTACCTGATTGGCGGAGCAGTAGCCATATTGATATTACTCTTGATAATTTACTATTTGAAAAAACGTAAGGTAACACCTCAGGTAGTAGTTGAACAAAAAGTCATTATTCCTCCCCATACCATTGCTCTTGAGCAGCTTGAACAGCTCAAAAATGAAAAGCTTTGGCAAGAAGGAAAATATAAATTGTATCAGATTCGCTTAAGTGATATTGTGCGTACCTACCTTGAAAATCGTTTTCAAATTGCAGCAATGGAACAAACTACGGATGAAACCATGCGCAGTATGCGTAGAATTCACATTGAAGATGCTTTACGATTAAAGCTGCGACAATTATTATCGCTTTCGGATATGGTGAAGTTTGCAAAAGAACAACCTTTGCCATCCGAAAACGAGCAAAGTATGGAGGATGCTGTTTTGTTTGTGCAAACTACCGCTTCAATTTATACTGAATTAGAAGGGAAGGAGGCAAAACTATGAATGGTGTAGCATTTGCAAATCCGGGCTTTTTTTATGCGCTGTTAGTAATTCCTGCTTTTGCCATTTGGTATTTCTTTCGACATAATTCGCGTAAGGCATCGTTACGTATTTCAAATTTTAACGGATTTTCCGGAAACAAAACTTCACTGAAAGTATATTTCCGCCACAGTTTGTTCGTTTTGCGTATGTTGGCGCTTGCTGCATTAATATTGGCTTTAGCACGCCCTCAATCAAAAAAAAGCTGGCAGGATTTAAAAACCGAAGGAATTGACATAGTGCTGGCGCTTGATATCTCCGCAAGTATGCTGGCGCAGGATTTTAAACCTAATCGTTTGGATGCATCCAAAGAAATAGCCATGGAATTTATCGATAGCCGTCCTGATGACCGCATTGGACTGGTTATTTTTAGTGGCGAAAGTTTTACTCAATGTCCACTTACAACCGATCATTCTGTTTTGAAAAATCTGTTTTCGGGAGTTAAAACCGGAATGATACAAGATGGTACTGCTATTGGTATGGGACTAGCCACTGCCGTAAACAGAATTCAAAATAGCAAAGCAAAGAGCAAGGTGATAATTTTATTAACAGATGGAGTAAATAACACCGGTTCTGTCTCACCTGAATTGGCTGGTGAATTGGCCCAACCATTTGGAATAAGAGTCTATACTATAGGAGTAGGAACCAAAGGTATGGCCTATTCGCCGGTAGCTATTTACCCCAACGGACAATATGCATATGATTATGTAAAATGCGATATCGATGAGCCGGTATTAAAAAAAATCGCTTCGTTAACCGGTGGTAAATATTTTAGAGCTACCAATAATGAAAAACTAAAACAAATTTATGCAGAAATCGACCAGTTGGAAAAGACCATTATAGAGGAAAAAAATTATACTAAAAAGTCTGAATTATTTCTACCACTCGCATTATTAGCGCTATTCTTATTGGTTCTTGAATTTGGATTAAAAAATACAGTATTCAGAAGTTTAACTTAACTATTTAATTAATCGTGTTACGATTTGAAAATATTCATTTTTTGTATGGACTGCTACTTATACCAGTTGTTGTACTAGTTGCTATTGCAATGAAGAGTATACGTAAGCGGGCTTTGGCACGACTTGCAGATGAAAAATTAATAGCTGCATTAATACCCGATCGTTCAAATTCAAAGGCGGCGCTTAAAATAGCTTTGCTTTGTGTCGGGTTGTTCTTTCTCATTATAGGAATTGCCAATCCGCAAAGTGGCTCTAAACTGGAAGAAATAAAACGGGAAGGTGTTGATATAATAATTGCGCTAGACGTAAGTAATAGTATGACAGCCGAAGACCTCAGCCCCAATCGCTTGGAAAAGGCAAAACTCTCGATTGCTCGTTTAATCGAAAACCTGCATGATGATAGAATTGGTGTCATAATTTTTGCAGGACAAGCCTACGTTCAACTGCCGGTTACTACTGATTATGCTGCAGCCAAGCTTTTTCTCGATCATATTTCAACGGATATGATTTCAACTCAGGGTACTGCTATTGGAACTGCGATTGATTTGGCCGTAAACTCATTTGATCCTAAAAGTGGAAACAGTAAAGCAATTATTGTAATAACCGATGGGGAGAATCATGAAGACGATGCTGTAAAAGCTGCTGAGGCTGCCGCAGAAAAGGGAATTGCGGTACACACAATTGGTATGGGGTCCGAGGAAGGAGCACCAATTCCGATTTTCCAAAACGGACATCAAACCGGATTCCGAAAAGACAATAGCGGTACTACTGTAATAACACGTCTGGATGAATCGAACCTGCAACAAATTTCCGCCATGGGGCACGGTATGTATGTTCGTGCAACTAATTCACAAGCTGGATTGAGTGTTATTTTTGAACAGATAAATAAAATGCAAAAGCATGAATTTGGAAGTAAAATTTATACCGATTACGATGATCATTTTCAAATTTTCATCTTTTTGGCATTGCTTTTTTTCTGCTTCGAATTACTGCTTTCTGAAACAATTAGTAAATGGTGGATTAAGCTCGATTTGTTCGGAAAAAATAAAAATGCAACTCCTAATCGAACCAAGTAGAAATGAACTTACAAGTAAAAATAATTGCTAGCCTGTTAGTATGTTGTATCGTTTCAGCTTTTGCTCAAACTGAAAATAAATACATTCGAGAAGGAAACGAATATTACAAGAAGCATAATTTTAGTGCAGCCGAAAAAAGCTATTCTAAATCAGTCGAAAAAAATAAAGAATCGTTTGAGGGCTTGTTTAATAAAGGAGACGCATTGTACAAGCAAAAAAAATACGAAGAAGCAGCACAGGTTTTCGAAACGCTGACACATAAAGTAAAGGACAAACCGAAACTTGCACAATCGTATCACAATCTGGGAAATTCATTGCTCGAAAATAAAAAGTACGAAGACTGTGTAAAAGCCTATCAACAAGCATTAAAAATAAATCCCAAAGATGAAGATACGCGCTATAACCTAGCCTATGCCAAGAAAAAAATGGAGCAACAAAAAAATCAAGATAAAAACGGCAAAGGCAAAGACAATAAAAATTCAGAAGGCAATCAAGATCAACAAAATCAAGACAATAAGGACCAAAAATCAAACGATAAAAACGAACAACAGCAAAACAAGGAGGAGAAGGACAAACAAGATCAGCAAGCGAACAATCAACCACAAAAAATGAATAAGGAAGATGCCAAACGCCTGCTTGAAGCGATGAATAACCAGGAAAAGGATGTTCAGGATAAGTTAAAGAAGAAGAAAGCTGTTGGAGTTAAAGTTCAAATAGAAAAAGACTGGTAAGCAAATGAAACTAAATTTATTCAGCATTTTATTGTTCGTATTCGTAAGCCAATTTTGCTGGGCACAGGATGCTACTTTGGTTGCTTCCACCAGTAGAAACCAGGTAGGTGTAGGTGAGCAATTTCAAATTACGTATACTTTAAAGGGAGCAGGTTCCAATTTCAGAGCCCCCGATCTTCATGATTTTGTTGTGCTCTCAGGACCTAATCAGTCATCGAGCATGGAAATAATTAATGGAAACATGTCGCAATCCATTTCCCTTTCTTACATTATTGCCGCTCAACGTGAAGGTAAGTTTACCATTGGACCGGCTGCCATCAGTTCAAATGGCAAACAGGTAAATTCAAAATCGCTGGTTATTGATGTGGTGAAAAATCCTGCCTCGCAAAATTCGAGAAATGGTCAACAAGCAATGGATGGTGACGATAACTCGGATTTATTTTTGCGCGCTTTTGTTGATAAAAGCAAAGTATATGTGGGAGAGCAACTGGTGGTAACCTTTAAAATTTATACCAAGGTTAGTATTGTTCAAAATGCTTTAACTAAAGCTCCTGTATTTAATGGTTTTTGGAGTGAAGACATAGTTTCACCTAATCAACAAGCAACACTTCGTCCGGAAGTATTTGATGGCGTTCAATACCAAGCCGCAGAAATTAAGAAAACTGTAATCATGCCACAGCGGGCCGGAACCTTGGAAATTACCGAAATGGTGATGGATGTTGTAAAACGTGTGCAACAGCGCAGTAGAAGCAATAGTTTTTTTGACCAATTTTTTGGCGGTGGATATCAAGACCTGCGTGCAACTGTAAAAAGTAAGCCTATTAAAATTGAGGTTATGCCTTTACCCACTGCAGGCAAACCCTTAGATTTTAATGGAGCAGTAGGTGATTTCGGAATGGAGTGTCGCTTAAGCAATACCAACAAAACTTTGAAAACGAACGATGCTACCAATTTGTACATTACACTTTCAGGAAAAGGAAATCTGAAATTAATTGATCCCTTTAAATTAAAATTGCCTCCTGAAATTGAGGGTTACGATGCAAAAATTAACGATAAAATTTCTACTACAACTTCGGGAGTTTCAGGGAGTCGTACTTTCGATTATTTATTAATTCCTCGTCATTCAGGAAAATATCAATTACCGCCCATTAGTTTTTCTTATTTTGATATTTCTAAAAAGAGTTATGTCACGCTGAATTCACCTGATTTTACACTCGACGTAGAAAAGGGTACCGCCAATGAGACCGAAGCTGGAACTACTGTTATTACTGCAAAAGAGGATGTAAAGATTTTGGGCAACGATATTCGTTACATTAAAACTAAAACCAATTTACAGAAAACCGGAAATGATTTTTTTGGTTCCACCAAGTTTTATATGCTACTCTTATTGCCATTGTCGTTGTTTGCAGCCTTTTTGTTATTCTTTAAAAAATACACCAATAGCTTGAACGATACGGTAAGTCGTAAAAGCAAAAAAGCTACACAAATTGCACGTAAACGTTTAGCCTTAGCCAATAATTACCTGCAACAAAATAATTACGATGCATTTTACAATGAATTATTTAAGTCGATAAATGGTTATTTAAGCGATAAGCTAAATTTATCGGCTGTAGAATTAACCAAAGAAAAAATTTCTGAAGTATTATTAGCCAAAGGAACCAATCAAGAGGCAATAAATTTATTGTTACTTACGTTAAACAAAAGTGAGTTTGCTCGATTTGCTCCGGTTAAATCAACCAGCGCTATGCAAACTGATTATGCCGATACAGTATCTACCATTAGTAAAATAGAGGAGGAGTTAAAATGAAAAATATACTGGTTCTATGCTTTATTCTATTGAGTGCTTTTACTATAAAAGCCGGAGAAAACGATGTGTTTAAAATTGGCAACGATGCTTATTTAAAGAACAACTACTCTTCCGCAATAGCGTCTTACCGTCAATTGATAAATGAAGGCTATCAATCGAGTGAGTTGTACTTTAATTTAGCGAATGCCTATTTTAAAACCGACAGCATTGCCAATGCGATTTTATATTATGAAAAGGCAAAAAAGCTTGCTCCTGCAGATGAAGACATACTTGCAAACTTAAAATTGGCTAATCTTAAAACGATTGATAAAACCGAAACAAAAGAGCAATTAATTTTTAAATCGTGGTGGGATGACTTTGTGCATTCGCATTCGGCCGACGATTGGGGAATAGCCTGTATTGTTACTTTATTTATTGCATTTAGCTTGTTGGTAGTTTTTAGAATAAGCAGTTCAACCATAAGTAAACAAGTGTTTTTTGGAAGTTTTTGTCTTGCTGTTTTTATTGCGGCTACTTTTTATTTGTTGGCGAAAACGAATTACAGTCAGCAGCATGCCGAAAGCGAAGCAATATTGTTTAATTCAAGCGCCACCATTAAAAGTGCACCTAGCGAAAACTCCAAAGATTTATTCATCATTCACGAGGGTACAAAAGTGAACATCATTGAAAAGGATAATACCTGGTTTCGAATTCGACTCGACAACGGTAACGAAGGCTGGATGAAGGAAAGTGCTGTAAAAATAATTTGATTACACTTCCTTAACACGAAACTAAATGAAACTAAAATCAATGAGTAAATCCGGCCTGATAATTTCAGGAATTATTTG
>DGQS01000101.1 GCA_002389785.1 Bacteroidetes bacterium UBA4408 | reverse complement strand
AAGTGTAACTGTTGATGATAGAAGTATTTCCGGCAATCCTTCTAATGTTTTACTATTGTTTGAAGGTTCAACTGAACTGGAAGGTAAATCAGACGACTGGCCATCGGCTGAATTTTTTGTTGAATTTGCGAATGCGAGGCTTACATTTTTAGCAGTTCCATGAATAGTCTTGCTTTGCACTTTGCCGAAATTTTTGTGTGAATCAGAATGTTTTTTAAAGGTGGGTTTTTCGCTTATCGCTGAGTTATTGTTATTGATCGGTTGGGAGGTACTTAGAGCAGAAGTTACGGGTGAAGTATGTGATGTATTACAAAAGGGCAATGCCAAAAGCAACATCACCAGTAAATCGGCAAACGCAAACCAGGCTAGTTTAGAACGATCCAAATTAGTACCCAACTCGGGCTTTTGCAATTTAGTTTCAATTTTATTCCATAAATCAGCAGGTACTTCCTCAGAGTAGGAGTACAATTTATTTCTGATTTTATTTTCCAAATTATCCCTTTCTTCTTTCATGCGAATGTAATTTCACTTTGTTTTAACTTCTCTTGAAGTGCAGTTTTGGCCTTCGAAAATTGCGAACGAGAAGTTCCTTCATTAATTTTTAACAAATCGGCAATTTCTTTATGACTGTAACCTTCAATAACATATAGATTAAAAACAGTTTTGTATCCATCAGGTAAACTGTCAATTAGCTGCAGTAAGTCTTTTTCACTGAGGCGATCAATGGCTGAGGCATCTGAGTTGTTTAATTTAACCTCACTTAATTCAACCTGATTATACTGAGCAGGTGGCATTCTGTAACTTGATAATGCGGTGTTCACCATAATTCTTCGTATCCAACCTTCAAATGCCCCTTGGTGGCGAAAAGTAGAAATAGATTTAAAAATTTTGATGAATCCTTCTTGAAGCAAATCTTCTGCAGGAGCATGATTGCTCTCATAACGTCGACAAACTGAGAGCATTTTACCGGCATACTTTTCAAAAAGTGCCCGCTGACAATGCCTGTCATTTGCTATACAACCTCTAATTAGCTCTTCGTCGGTATACACTATACGATAGGATATGCATGAATTAAGAAGTAAGATAGTTTTTTTTAGCAAAACGTTGCCTGCCGTAAAAACATTTTTTTCAACTTGTGAAAAACTACTTTAGAGATTAAATTTTTACTTCTTTAATTAACTTACTTTTGGAACAAAATTTAGTGCTTTACATGAATGTATTAATACTTGGATCAGGAGGGCGCGAACATGCTTTTGCATGGAAGATTGCCCAATCTAAAAAGCTCAAACAATTGTATTGTCTGCCCGGGAATGCAGGAACAGCACAGCTTGCGATAAATGTACACTTGTCAGAAACTGATTTTGAGGGCATTAAAAAATTGGTCCTTGAAAAGCACATTACACTAGTTTTGGTAGGTCCGGAAGTACCTCTTGTAAAAGGAGTACATGATTTTTTTCTTGCTGACGAAGAATTGAAAAAGGTGAAAGTTATTGGACCAACACGGCAAGCAGCACAGCTAGAGGGAAGCAAAGATTTTTCCAAAAAGTTTATGTTACGTCATAGCATTCCAACGGCCAAATACCGCACAATTATATCTCAAAATATCAAAGAGGGTTACGAATTTTTAGAAAGTTTGGAAGCTCCGTATGTGCTAAAAGCCGATGGGCTGGCAGCCGGGAAAGGGGTCGTAATTTTGAACGAGTTAGGACTGGCTAAGAAAGAATTAAATAGCATGCTCCACAACAATAAATTTGGCGATGCCGGCAATGTGGTGGTTATTGAAGAATTTTTAAAAGGCATCGAACTTTCTGTATTTGTTTTAACCGATGGTGTATCTTATAAAATTTTGCCATCGGCTAAAGATTACAAACGAATAGGAGAGGGCGACACAGGACCCAATACCGGAGGAATGGGTGCTGTGAGTCCGGTTACATTTGCCGACCATGAGTTTATGCAAAAGGTTGAACAGCAAATTATTATTCCAACAATTAAAGGCTTGAAAAAGGAAAAAATAAAGTACTCGGGCTTTATTTTTATTGGCTTAATGAACGTCAAAGGAAATCCTTATGTAATCGAATACAATTGCCGCATGGGTGATCCGGAAACGGAAGTTGTAATTCCACGAATTGAATCCGACTTTTTAACCTTGATGCAGAGTGTGGGAAACAAAACGTTGCGTAAACAAGAGTTAGTGGTTTCAAGTAAAACTGCCGCAACAGTGATGTTAGTTTCAGGAGGCTATCCAGATGAATATAAAAAGGGAATACCGATAAATGGAATTGATAAAGTTATTGGCAGCACCGTGTTTCATGCCGGAACCTTACTCGATGAAAATAAATTGAAAACTAACGGAGGTAGAGTTATTGCAGTTACTTCGTTGGCGAATAACTTACACGATGCTGTTTCAGCATCGCTTGAAAATGCAGCAAAAATTGATTTTGACGGAAAATACTATCGAAAAGATATTGGTAAGGATTTACTTCTGTAAATCCATGCTGTTTGAATTGAAACGGTCTTTATTTTTAACCAAATACCACATCCAAATAAAATTAGCAATTGTCATAATGATGCTAAAAAGTATATTTGAAGAAGCACCTATTGTTTGTAATGCTGGGAAAATTGACTCAAAAAAATCACCAATTCCATGAAATACAGCTGTCATAATTTTTTGATTTTAGATTTGTGCAACAAATGTAAAAATAATTTTAAAACTCATGTTGGTAGGTTTTTTTAAGCGTAATTCTACTTCTTCAGTCTTAGTAGTTCCCGGGGTAGCGCTTTCATTATGGGCTATAGTTTTTGCGCATCCAATAGCGGCCTTGAATAAAAATACAATGCCGCTATTCGACTGGTTGTGTAGGGCAACGCAAAGTTATCCGCTTTTACAAGTGGTGCTTGCATGCTTCATAGTAATAGCCGAAGCGTTCTTGGTGAATCACATTTGTGATAAATACAACATACTTTCCAAGAAAACAAATTTACCGGCCTTGCTGTATGTAGTATTCATGAGTTGTAGCAAATTATTTTTAGGCATGCATCCTTTGCTTTTAGCAAATTTATTTATTCTGTTAAGCATCGACCGCATATTTAGTTCTTATCATAAAGAAGAAGCTTTTGCTCATGTGTTTGATGCAGGTTTTTACATCGGAATAGCCTCACTATTTTATTTTCCGGCTGCAATTTTATTCCCCATGGTATGGGTTGGGTTAATCGTAATCCGAACTTTTGTTTGGCGCGAATGGATTATCTCATTTCTTGGATTATTGTTACCCTATTTGTTTATAACGACCTATTATTTTTGGTACGACAAATTAGATTTATTTTTAGTAGACAAAATATTTTACCCATCATCAGATGCGAAATACAGCATTGAAACAGAGCCTTTTTCGTTTATCGCATTGGCTGTGTTTTTAGTAGCATTTTTACTTTTATCCTTTTTTAAGCTCACACGTGGATTGCCTGTAAATACAATTCTTTCGCGGAATATATTGGTGTTATTTAGTTGGATGATGGCCTTGTCATTTTTAGCCTTTTTAATGGCACCTGTTTTAAACTTGCGCTATTTTTCGTTCATGGCAATTCCCTATTCAATTTACGCTTCACATTATTTACTAAGCGCTAAAAGAGCATGGTGGAGTGAATTAGTGTTTAGCGCCTTTGTACTCCTGATTATTCTTAATTATATTTTTTACAACAGTTAAAACTAGCGAATATATTATCCTTATTTTTGTCGAACTAATAAAAATGAAATGAAATTTGGTGTAGTGGTTTTTCCGGGGTCCAATTGCGATCAGGATATGGTATATGTGTTACAAAGTATAATGAAACAAAGAGTTGTTCAACTTTGGCACAAAGACAGCGATTTACAAGGATGCGATTTTATTGTATTGCCGGGGGGATTTTCATTTGGTGATTACTTGCGATCAGGCGCTATTGCACGTTTTTCGCCAATTATGGAAAAAGTTATTGAGTTTGCCAATGCCGGCGGAAATGTATTGGGAATATGCAACGGGTTTCAAATATTATGTGAAGCAGGGTTATTGCCTGGAGCTCTCTTGCACAATAACTCTCAAAAATTTATTTCTAAAAATACCTTTATCAAATCACAAACATCTAATTCGCGAATAACTGCTGCCATCAATAAAAATAAGGCACTTTGCATTCCCATTGCTCATGGTGAAGGGCGCTATTTTACAGATGCAGAAACACTCAAAAAACTAAACAATCAAGATCAGATTTTATTTCGCTATTGCAACGAACAAGGTGCTATAAATGATGCAGCTAATCCTAATGGATCGCTTGAAAACATAGCCGGTATTTGTAATCATCAACGCAACGTATTTGGCATGATGCCGCATCCTGAAAGAGCAGCCGATAAAGAGTTACGTAATGTTGATGGGAAATTGATTTTTGATTCAATTCTTAGTTTGGTTAAGTCTTATTAATACATCCAAGCAAGTCTTTTTAAAGTAGTAGGGCGTTTAATTGACTATTTAAATAGACCTTATTACCAGTTTAATTGAATAGCTGTTTATAAATTCATCTTGAACAACTGTATTCTAATTTCTAATTTCATTAGTTTTGCCTGTAATCCAATAAATAGTTTGTTTCAACATGCAGGTTAAAATTATTAATCAATCTTCACATGCGCTTCCCGAATATGCTACATTGGCATCTGCCGGAATGGATATTCGAGCTTTTATTACGCAAAATATAGTGCTTCATCCCGGTGAACGTGTGCTAATACCTACCGGTTTATTTATTGAATTACCGGTTGGTACAGAAGCTCAAATTCGACCACGCAGTGGATTGGCATTTAAAAATGGAGTTACTGTACTTAACTCACCTGGCACAATTGATGCTGATTATCGTGGTGAAATTAAGGTACTTTTAATAAATTTGTCGACGGTGGATTTTACAATACAAAATGGCGAACGCATTGCTCAATTAGTAGTTGCAAAACACGAACGAGTACAATGGGAAACTGTTGATAATATTGAAGAAACAGCAAGAGGAGCCGGAGGTTTTGGTCATACCGGAAAAGTGTAATTTCTGAAAAGTTAACAGAAAAGCAAAATTGACTTAAATTGAAATAACTAACATAGAAAGAAATATTTATGAAAATAATTGTACCAATGGCAGGAATGGGAAAACGCATGCGACCGCATACGCTTACTGTTCCAAAACCTTTATTACCCATTGCCGGAAAGCCAACAGTTCAACGTTTAGTGGAAGACATCGCTAAAGTTTGCAACGAAAAAATTGAAGAGGTAAATTTTATTATCGGTCGATTTGGTGCTGAAGCTGAAGCAAATCTTATAAAAGTTGCAGAAAGTATTGGAGCTAAAGGAAAAATATCTTATCAAGACCAAGCTTTGGGCACCGCTCATGCAATTTTGTGTGCAAAAGAGTCGCTTAAAGGAAAGGTGATTGTTGCTTTTGCCGATACTTTATTTAAAGCTGATTTTAAATTAGATGAAGGAAACGATGGTACCATTTGGGTTCAAAAAATTGAGGATCCTCGCATGTTTGGTGTGGTAAAAGTTAACGCCAATAATATTATTACCGATTTTGTTGAGAAGCCGGAGGAGTTTGTAAGCGATTTAGCCATTATCGGTATTTATTATTTCAGAGACGGAGAATACTTGAACCGTGAATTGCAGTACCTGCTGGATAATAATATTATGGAAAAGGGGGAATACCAGTTGACAAATGCCCTTGAAAACATGAAGCAACAAGGAGCTAAATTTATTCCAGGTCGAATTAGCGAATGGCTTGATTGCGGAAATAAAGATTCGTCAGTTTTTACAAATCAACGTTATTTGGAGTATATAAAAACCGAAAAACTAGTAGCCGATTCAGCAAAAATAATCGACTCGGTAATTATTCCGCCATGCTATATTGGAGAGCAGGTTGAACTTAAAAATGCCGTTGTGGGGCCGCATGTTTCAATTGGAAACAATAGTTCAGTGCACAATTCCGTTGTACGAAACAGTATTATTCAAACAAATGCAAAATTAAACCATGCATTAATTGAAAATTCAATGCTGGGTAATTATTCTGTTTATCAAGGAAAAGCTGCCGATTTGAGTGTTGGCGACTATACTGTTATAAAAGGTTAATTCGTGTATAGATTGCCATTGTTTACATAATTTTGAAGGATGAACAAAAATTCTCGTATACTTTTATTACTCGCACTTAGCCTAAGCTGGCTTCTTGCTTGTTCTCCGGCTAAAAAATCCGGCAGCACTGCTGCTAAGTCAAACAAATCTTCTGCATCAAAGTTATCTGATCAGCAACGCATGTTATTTGACCGCATTTTTTATGATGCGAACAAAGAAAAAATGTTGAACAATTTCCCGGAAGCAGCAAATCTTTTCAGAAAATGTTTACAAATTGATCCTTCCAGCGCAGCTAGTATGTACGAATTAGCCAATTTGTTATATGTTAAAGGCGATTATGTAAATGCTGAATTGTATTGTCGTTCGGCACTCACACTTCAACCGCAAAATGAATGGTATCAGTCCTTATATGCCGATGCGCTCACACGCAATAAAAAGTTTGCCGAAGCAATTAAGATGCGTGAAAAAATGTGCAGTCAATTTCCCGATAGGTTAGATTTAAAATATGATTTAGCAACTGCATATTGGTATGCATCACGATTTGATGAAGCTATTGATACCTATAATGAAATCGAAAAAATTAGTGGAATTAATCGTGAATTGATTGAGCGTAAAAAATTAATTTTTATTCAACAAAATAAATTAGATAAAGCCATCATTGAAGTAAAGAAACTGATTGACAGCGATCCAAGCCAGGTGATGTATTACGGAATGTTAGCCGAACTTTATGCGGCCAACAAAATGAACGAAAAGGCTATGGAAATGTATCAGATGATTTTAAAAATTGAGCCAGACAATGCCATGGTTCATTTGATGCTAAGCGATTATTACGGTCACCAGAAACAAACCGAAAAGGCATTTGATGAAATGAAACTCGCTTTTAGCAATGCCGGTCTCGAATTGGAGGTAAAAATAAAGCAATTGCTTCCTTACTATTCTAACGCTGAGTATAATGATACGATTAAGTCGCAAGCTTTTGAATTGCTGGATATTCTAGAAAAAATTCATCCAAAGGAAGCTATGGCGTATTCAATTTATGGAGATTTTTTATACCGAGATAAAAAGTTCGCCGAAGCAAAAGATAAATATAAAAAAGCGGTTGAGCTTGATAAAGACAAGCAATCTATTTGGATACAATTGCTTTTTGTTGAATCACAAGTGAACGATTATAAATCAATGCTTTCAGATAGCAAGGAGGCGATGGAATTGTTCCCCAATGAGCCAACTACTTTCTTTTTCAACGGAGTAGCAAATTTGCAATTAGGAGATAACAAAGCTGCGATAAAATCGCTTGAAAAAGGAGTGGATCTGGTAGTTGATAATAAAACCTTTGAAGGGCAATTTTATGCTAATTTAGGCGATGCCTATTACCGAGATAAACAAATGGGTAAATCAGATTCGGCTTATGAAAAGGCACTTGAGATTAACCCTAAGGATACCTATGTATTAAATAACTACAGTTACTATCTTTCATTGCGCAATGTCGATTTAGACAAAGCCGAAACTATGTCACGAAAGGCAAACGAACTAGAACCGGAAAATGGAAATTCGCAAGACACTTATGCCTGGATATTGTATGCGCAAAAAAAATACGTGGATGCGAAGCTGTGGATTGAAAAGGCTATTGTAAATGGTGGTGATAAAAATCCGGTGATACTTGAACATTACGGGGATATTTTGTTTAAATTAAATGAGAAAAACAAGGCTCTTGAATATTGGATAAAGGCAAAAGAAGCCGGAAAAGGATCTGATTTTTTAGAGAAAAAAATTAATGAAAAAACTCTTTTTGAATAAGGCCTGATGAAGCAAATTTTGCCTAGCCATTTTCGGCCGTTTTTATTTTTCACCCTTTCTTTGTTTTTATTTTCTTGTCGAGGTACAAAACACGCAATAAATACTACTCCTGTTGTACCTTCTGAAGTACGAACCGATTTTAAAAGCGCTAAGGTTTTGTCTGAATTGTTAGTAGAAAACGAGTTTAAGTATGCATGGCTGACATCTAAATTTGATGCGGAAGCTGTGGTGGATGATAAAACTACCAACTTTAGTGTAACAGTTCGTGCTCGAAAAGACAGTGCTTTGTGGATGAGCATATCGCCAAGTATTGGAATTGAAGTAGCTCGCTTGCTTGCGACAGAAGACTCTGTTAAATTTATTGATCGCCTCCATGGAAAGTATTTTAGTGGAGATTATGCTTACATCAGCAACCTTTTGCACACTGAGTTGGACTTTGATATGTTGCAAAATTTATTGATAGGAAATAGTGTTTCATTTGACCATGAAGAGAGTAAACTTAAATCTATGATTGATAATAAACGTTATTTACTAAGTACCATTCGAAAAAGAAAATTAAGAAAAGTATTAAATGAAAATTCTGATCTAAAAGGTAAGAAGGAATTAATTCAAAGTTTGTGGTTAGAACCCGAAACATATAAAATTTCGAGAATTTATATTGAGGATTTTAATACCAATCGCACATTTTCAGCAGTATACAACGACTTTAAGACAGTTGATTCTTTGAGTGTTCCTTTTCAACTTCTTTTTGATATTTCGGCTGAAAAGAAAATGAAAATAAAAATTGACTACTCAAAAATAAGCAGACTTGCCGCGCCTCAAACATTTCCTTTTACCATTCCAGCAAAATATGAAAAGTTGCGTTAGTTTACTTTTTTTAATGGTGTTTTGTATCACAAGTCCTGCACAAACAAAAAAGGATTTGGAGAAAAAGAAATCTCAAATTCAAAAAGAAATAAGTGTAACCAATAAACTTCTGGATGAAACGAAGAAGAATAAAAAGCTTTCTTTAAACCAACTTGTAACACTTAATCAAAAGATTAGTATGCGAGAAGAGTTGATTACTACCATCAATTCTGAAATCAGCTATACCAATGTTTTGATTGGTTCAACATCGAATTCAATTTTAAAATTGCAAGAAGAAATAAAGAAACTCAAAGCTGAGTACGCCAAAATGATTTATTATGCCAGTAAAAATCAAAATAGTTACGACCGTTTGATGTTTATTTTCTCTTCCTCAGATTTTAATCAGGCTTTTCGTAGGATGAAATATTTTCAGCAATACAGCGATTATCGAAAAAAGCAAGCAATAATGATACAGTTGAAACAAGGGGAGTTGAAGGATAAATTAACCGACCTGGCTGTGAAACGTTCTGAACAGCAAAATTTATTGCAAAACAAAGAAAAAGAAAAGCAACATCTGACCACCGAAAAGTCAGAAAAGGAAGTTGTTTTAGCCGGTTTGCAAAGCAAGGAAAAACAATTGAAAGAAGATTTGCGTAAGAAGCAAGACGATGCAAACAAACTTCAAGCGGCCATTCAACGCATCATTGAAGAAGAAATTAGAAAGGCTAGGGAAGCTGCAATAGCTGCTGAAAAAGCAAGAGAAAAAGCGCGAAAGGAAAAGGAAAAGAAAAATGCTTCCAATACTAAAAATTCAACTGCATCTAAAGAAGTAACCGCCCCTGTAAAAGAAAATCGCATTACCGAAAATGGCTATTCTCTTACTCCTGAAGCACAAAAGTTATCCGAAAATTTTGAAGCTAATCGTTCACGCTTACCTTGGCCGGTTGCTGAAGGAGTAATTACCAGCTCATTTGGTGAACATGAGCATCCAATTTTGAAAGGTGTTAAAGTTAAAAACAACGGAATTGATATTGCCACCAAACAAGGTGCACAGGTAAGATGTGTTTTTGAAGGAGAAGTTTCAGGCGTTGTTTCCATTCCAGGGGCCGGAAAAGCTGTAATTATTCGACATGGTGAATACTTATCGGTGTATTCCAATATGTCTGATACTTTTGTTCAAAAGGGAGATAAAATAAAAACCAAGCAATTTATTGGTGCTGCTTTAACGGATGATGAAAATAAAACTGAAGTTCATTTTGAAATCTGGAAAGGCTCTTTAACGCAAAATCCTGCTTCCTGGATTTATCGATCGAATTAGGAATTGTAACACGAAATGATAGCAGTGTAATTTCGAACCAATCACCAATTAACTACCGCTTTGTTAAAAATATCTTGCACCAACTGATCGTTTATTTCTTTGATCAAACGTGTTTCCTCTGTTGCTAAACTTTTAGTAGATTCAAAATCTGAGAAACGTGAAAAGCTGGCTTCAAAATTTTGCTTTTCGTTTTTTTGATTGGTGAATTTCACACTCACAGTTATAGTGAGTCGAGTTTGGGCAGCAACATCGGTTCCCGACTGAATAGATATAGGGCTAATTGAGTAACCGGTGATGGAACCTTCAAACGTTAAATCACCACCTCGTGAAATTAATTGTAAATTGGTTTGAGATTGGAATTTATCTTTTAAGGCTTCTGTAAAGGCTTGGCTCAAAGTAGGTTGTATCAGTGGAGCATAGTTGGGAAAAGTTTGTATCGAAATTGTTTTTACATCGGGAGCAATCGCTGCCCCGGTAAATGAATAATTTACTTTACAGGCAGCAAAAGCAAGTGTACAGCATATCAATAAAACTACTTTGAGCTTTAGTATCACTATCCAGGAATTTTGTATTCGTTAATTTTTCGGTAAAGTGTGCGTTCCGAAATTCCCAGTTCCTTCGCAGCATTTTTTCGCTTTCCTTTGTGACGCTCCAAAGCCTTTTTAATAAAATCTTTTTCTTTCTCTTCTAAACTTAAGGATTCCTCAATTTCGTGAATTGGTTGTTGGTTGTTTATTATCGGATGGTGCACTTGCATTACCGAATTACTCATGCCATGTTCAGCATAAATTCCGGGTTCGGCATTCATGGCTAAATCGGTTTCGGTAATTTTCTTTCCCTGAATAATATCGGCTACTAGCTTTTTTACCCCATCCAATTCTTTTTTCATGTCAAACAGCACCTTGTATAAAATATCGCGTTCATTAAAATCGTTCTCCGATTTTTCACCTTTTACCAATATGGGCAAAGTATTGTTGCTTTCAACAGGAAGGTAGCGAACAAGTATTTCGGGCGTAATGTCGCGCTTCTTTTCAATGACCGAAATTTGCTCTGCAATATTTTTAAGCTGACGAACATTACCCGGCCAACTGTAATTTTCGAGATAGGATTCAGCACCTGTAATTTTAATTGAAGGCATACGGTATTTACTTGCAAAATCTGATGCAAATTTTCTAAACAGTAAATGGATGTCTTCCTTCCGTTCACGTAAAGCAGGTACCTTAATAGGAACTGTATTTAATCGGTAGTACAAATCTTCGCGAAAACGACCTTTGTGAATAGCTTCAGGAATATTCACATTGGTAGCAGCAATTATACGAACGTCGGTTTTCAAAACTTTTGACGAACCCACTTTAATAAATTCACCGGTTTCTAAGACTCTTAATAATCGAGCCTGTGTGCTTAAGGGGAGCTCGGCAACTTCATCCAAAAAAATAGTACCACCGCTGACCATTTCAAAATATCCTTTTCGTGCTTCATGCGCCCCTGTAAACGACCCTTTTTCATGCCCAAAAAGTTCTGAATCAATGGTTCCTTCAGGTATTGCACCACAGTTTACCGCAATGTATTGACCATGCTTACGGGTACTTAGTTGGTGAATTATTTGCGGAAATACCTCCTTACCCGAACCACTTTCTCCGGTTACAAGCACTGTTAAATCTGTTGGTGCTACTTGTTTAGCAATATCTATTGCGCGGTCGAGCAGGGGTGAACTCCCTATAATTCCAAAACGCAATTTTATATCTTGAATTGTCATGTACTTAATTTTCAATTAATGGTGGAGCAATATAACCTACTTGTTCATGTTTCGTTGTTACTTCACTTTACTTGAGCATGGCATTCATACAATTTATTATACCACGTGACCAATTAAAGTTGCCGAAGTACAATCTGTTGCCAAAACATTTACATAATCACCTATCGAATAATTTTCTTTTGGAAAAACTACCGTTGTGTTTTGCTGATTTCTTCCTGAAAAATGAACTTTCGATTTTTTTGAAAGTGATTCAATTAAAACCTTGTGAATTTTTCCAACACCGGCTTTCGTTTTAATTTCAGAAAGACGCTGTTGAAGTGCTACTATTTCGGCTAAACGCTGTTGTTTTACCTCTTCCGAAACATCGTCTTTCATTTTCCTCGCTGCTAATGTTCCGGGACGTTCAGAATACTTAAACATATAAGCGAAATCAAAAACTACCCATTCCATCAAGCTAATAGTATCGGCATGTTGTTCGTCGGTTTCTCCGCAAAATCCGGAAATAGTATCGGTTGAAATCCCACAATCAGGAATTAACTCCCTGATTCTGGTAATCCGTTCCTTGTACCATTCACGAGTATAACCGCGATTCATTTGATGCAACATTGCCGAATTACCTGATTGTACCGGCAAGTGTATATAATTGCAAATGTTTTCATATTTCGCAATCATAAACAACACCTCATCCGTCATGTCTTTGGGATGTGAGGTACTAAAACGCACCCGCAACAAAGGATTTATCAAAGCTACTTTTTCAAGCAGTTGAGCAAAACTTGTTGAATTAACAAGTTCTTCCTTGGTTGGATTATCCTTTTTTAATCCGCCTCCGGTCCATAAATAAGAGTCTACATTTTGGCCTAACAAGGTTACTTCTCGGTATCCTTTTTCGAATAAATCTGTAGCTTCCTGAATAATCGACTCAGGGTCGCGGCTGCGTTCGCGCCCACGAGTAAACGGTACAACACAAAATGCACACATGTTATCGCATCCGCGGGTAATCGAAACAAACGCGGTTACACCGTTGCTCGACAGTCGTACCGGACTAATATCAGCATAAGTTTCTTCACGAGAAAGTAAAACATTTACCGCACGTTGACCTGAATCAACTTGCTCTATTAAATTTGGTAAATCGCGGTAAGCATCCGGGCCCACCACAATGTCTACCAATTTTTCTTCTTCCAGTAATTTCGATTTCAAGCGTTCGGCCATGCAGCCTAAGACACCAATGACTAAACTCGGATTTTGTTTTTTTAATTTTTTAAGATCCTGAAGTCGAGTACGCACACGTGTTTCAGCGTTGTCACGTATCGCACAGGTATTCATAAAAATAACATCTGCTTCAGCTAGGTTATTCGTAGTTGCAAATCCATCTTTCACCAGAATTGAAGCTACTACCTCGCTGTCTGCAAAATTCATCGCACAGCCATAACTTTCGAGGTATAACTTTCGCTTCACATCTGCGTGATTGGTTTCGAGCAAAACAGTTTGTCCTTGTTTCGATTCGTCAATAATTTTTTCTTCCGTTAACATCCAGTAGTGTACTATTTAAGGCTGCAAAGTAAGACTTTTTTAATGACTTTGCCAAAGTGTCAGTTTTAGAAAATGTGTTAAAGCTAAGAAGTAAAAAAATTATATATATGTAATATATATGTACGTGAATTTGAATTTTGAAAATTAAAATATTTGGAAATCAACTTTGTATTTGTTTTTCTTTGTGAAAATTTTGTGCGTTATAATCTTTTCAAAATACTATGTCGAAAAATCTGGTAATTGTTGAGTCACCTGCCAAAGCCAAAACCATTGAAGGATTTCTTGGTTCAGATTACATTGTAAAATCCAGCTTTGGACATGTGCGTGATTTGGCTAAGAAGGATTTTGGAGTGGACATCGCCAATAATTTTACTCCGAATTATGAAGTGTCGGAAGACAAACTAAAAGTAGTAAATGAACTAAAAAAACTTTCGAAAGCAGCAAGTACAGTTTGGTTAGCAAGTGATGAGGACCGCGAAGGGGAGGCAATATCCTGGCACTTGTTTGAAACTTTGAATTTGGATGAAAAGAAAACCAAGCGAATTGTTTTTCATGAAATAACCAAGTCGGCCATTCTTGCTGCCATTGAAAATCCTCGAAAAATTGATAAACATTTGGTTGATGCCCAACAAGCTCGGCGCATTTTAGATCGACTTGTGGGATTTGAATTATCGCCTGTTTTATGGAAAAAAATTAAGCCATCTCTTTCAGCCGGGCGCGTTCAATCGGTTGCGGTTAGGCTAATTGTTGAACGTGAACGGGAAATCACTACTCATATAAGTACTTCGGCATTTCGAGTAACAGCAAATTTTGAGGTTAAAAGTGGAGCACTTTTAAAGGCTGAATTGCCCAAACGATTTGCTACCGAAAATGAAGCAAATGCTTTTTTGCAAGAATGCATTGGTTCAAATTTCAAAGTTGAAAACTTAGAAGTTAAGCCGGGTAAAAAATCACCTTCTGCACCATTTACTACCTCCACACTGCAACAAGAAGCCAGTAGAAAATTGGGTTTTTCAGTGGCACAAACCATGACCTTGGCTCAACGACTATACGAATCCGGTAAAATTACCTACATGCGAACCGATTCAGTAAACTTGTCGGAGCTTGCAATGTCAACAATAAAGTCGGAAATAAATTCAGCTTACGGTGCAAAGTATCATCAACCACGTCAGTATAAAACTAAAAGTAAAGGAGCACAAGAAGCACACGAAGCAATTCGACCCACTTACATCAATCATAAGAACATTGACGGTGAAAACAATGAAAAACGACTGTATGATTTAATTTGGAAACGAACAATAGCCTCGCAAATGAGCGATGCTGTGCTTGAAAAAACGATTGCAACTATTGACATTTCAAAAAGCAAAGAAAAATTTATTGCACAAGGCGAAGTGTTGAAGTTTGATGGTTTTTTAAAAGTGTACATGGAAGGTACCGATGATGAAAACACCGAAGAACAGGAAGGAATGCTGCCTTCAATAGAAGTAGGTGAAATGTTGAAAATGCTTGAGACAAATGCTGTACAACGTTTCTCAAACCATCCACCACGCTATACAGAAGCAAGTCTTGTAAAAAAACTGGAAGAGTTGGGAATTGGGCGACCATCTACGTATGCGCCAACAATTTCGACCGTTCAAAAAAGAGGGTATGTTGTAAAAGAGGATAGAGAAGGCGTACAGCGCGTGTATCAAGTGCTTAACCTAAAGGATAACCGCATTTCAAAGGAAGTCAAAACGGAAAATACGGGTGCAGAAAAATCAAAGTTATTTCCATCCGATATCGGCATGGTGGTAACGGATTTTTTATTAAAAAACTTTGACGAGATCATGGACTATAACTTTACAGCTTATGTAGAGGAAGAGTTTGATATTATTGCAGAAGGGAAATTAAATTGGACAAAAATGTTGGCCGATTTTTACAAACCTTTTCACGCACACGTTGAAAGTACACTTGAAAATACGGAACGAGCAAGTGGCGAGCGATTGTTGGGAATTGACCCGGTGAGTAAAAAGAATATTTACGCACGTATTGGGCGATTTGGAGCATTGATACAGCTTGGAGAGTCTGGTGATGATGCTGATAAGCCCAAATTTGCAAGTTTGCGAGGAAACCAGCGCCTCGAGAGTATTTCGCTGGAAGAAGCACTAGAATTATTTAAATTACCCCGGATTACCGGTACCTACGAAGGCAAGGAAATGCAAGTAAATATTGGTCGTTTTGGACCTTATATTCGCCATAATTCGGCATTTTACTCCTTGAAAAAGGAAGACGATCCTATGACGATAACCGAAGCCAGAAGTATTGAATTGATTGAGGCAAAAAGAAAGGCGGATCGAGAAAAATTAATCCTATCTTTTAAAGAAAATCCAAGTGTACAGGTACTTAATGGACGCTGGGGACCGTATATTGCAATTGATAAGAACAATTATAAAATTCCTAAGGGAACTGAGCCTACTACGCTTACTTTGGAAGAATGCCTTGCCATTGCCGCTGCAGCTCCTCCTCCCAAGTACAAGGCGGCTGCGGCTAAGAAAGCAGCCCCTGTAGCAACTGAAAAAGGGAAAAAAGTTAGTGCAAAAAAAACGGTTGCTAAAAAAACAAGCGCTAAAAAAGTAACTGCAAAAAAAGCTACCTCCGCAAAAGGTAGTGTAAAAAGTAAAGCAGCCTCAAAAAGCAAGTCTGGAAAAAAGAAATAGTCTTTAGCCGCTAAACATGGATATTTCTATTTATTTCGAGCCGTTGCAGCAGAATGGAATTCTACACCCGGATGCCTATCAGCCGGCGCAATTGGGAAAGGTGATTCGCCAACATTCTTCAGTTGGATTTCCGGATATGGAAGGTGTTCAGCTTGCAATTATCGGCGTTAAAGAGGACCGGAAATCACTCTTTAATTCTGGATGTGCAAAAGCTCCGGATGTGGTTCGAAATTATTTATACAAGCTATATCAACCCCATCTACCGGTTGTTATTGCAGATTTAGGGAATATTAATCCCGGATTTACCATAGAAGACACTTATTTTGCACTAGCTAACACAGTAAAAGAGCTGGTAAAAAAGAACATTGTACCCATTATTTTAGGTGGGGGTCAAGATCTTACCTATGCTAATTACCAGGCATACGAAGCCCTCGAACAGATTGTAAATATTGTTTCGGTAGATTCAAAATTTGATTTAGGGGAGATGAATCAGGAGTTGGATTCGCAGTCGTATCTCAGCAAGATCATTTTACACCAGCCAAATTATTTATTCAATTTCAGTAACATAGGATATCAAACTTATTTTGTAGATAAGCATTCGATTGAGCTCATGTCTAAATTATTTTTTGACGCACATCGCTTGGGTTATGTACGTTCAAATATAGAAGAAGTGGAGCCCATTGTACGTAACGCTGATATTGTAAGTTTTGATATGTCGTGCATTCGCTTTTCAGATGCACCCGGAAATCGGAACGCAACTCCCAATGGGTTTTATGGTGAGGAGGCTTGTAAAATTGCTCGTTATGCCGGGATGAGTGATAAATTATCGTCCATTGGGTTTTATGAATTAAATCCTGAAGTTGATCAAGCAGAGCAAAGCGCACATTTACTGGCTCAAATGATTTGGTATTTTATGGAAGGATTTTGTAACCGTAAAAAGGATTTCCCAATTGGTAGCCGCGGCGATTTTATTAAGTACCGCGTGTTTATTCAAAACAACAAATACGAAATTGTTTTTTACAAGAGTCCCAAAAGCGATCGTTGGTGGATGGATGTTCCTTATCCACCCAATAAAAAAATTAAGTACGAACGACACCATTTAGTACCTTGCAGTTATCAGGATTATCAAACCGCCTGTAATGAGGATATGCCGGATAAGTGGTGGTTAACTTTTCAAAAGCTGTGTTAACTCGAAATTAAAGATGTAATCAATATTCGACAAGCTGAAATATAATTTGTGTCAAAATTTGGTAATTAAAAATATGTTTGCTTACTTTACCCACCAATTTTTAAGGAATCATTAATTGGTGAGCGAAAATATTAACAGAATTTAACTGAACAACAACGTTTCATTTATGAAAAAAACACTTACTGCCTGCCTTATTCTAATCGCTTCTCTCACTTACGCACAACAGGATCCACAAGTTAGTCACTACATGTATAATCGGTTAGGTTATAACCCGGGATATGCAGGAGCTAATGGTTCTATTTGCGCTACATTAATCGGAAGACAACAATGGGTTGGATTTGATGGTGCACCTAAAACAAATGTTTTATCGATTGATGCTCCGGTTAAATTACTTCACGGAGGTTTAGGTTTGACAGTTGCTACCGATAAACTAGGTTTTGAAAATAACTTTTTTGGTAAATTGTCTTATGCATTCAGAATGCCGCTTGGAAACGATGGTAATTTAGGTATCGGAGTTGAAGCAGGTATGTACAATAAATCCATCAACGGAAATTGGGTTGCAACAGATGATGTTACCAGTGATAAATCAATTCCGGTTGGTAAAGCTGCCGATAATACCTTCGATATTGGATTTGGATTACACTACCACACACCAAAATTGTATGTTGGTTTATCTTCAACACACTTAAATCAAGGAAAAATTGAAAAAGGTAATTTAAGTTTTGAAATCGCACGTCACTATTATGTAACTGCAGGTTATAATTACGATATCAACGAAACTTTTACTTTACGTCCATCGTTATTGGTTAAGTCAGTTGGTTCGGCTACAACTTTAGATGTTAATGTGAATGTTTTATACAATAATTTATTATGGCTTGGCGTTAGTTACCGAACTTCAGATGCAGTTGTGCCAATGGTAGGTTTCCAAAAGGCGTTTAATGCAAAGAGTGCTTTCAAAGTTGGGTATGCATATGATGTAACAACATCTAAACTTAAAACACAAAGCAATGGGAGTCATGAGTTGATGTTAGGTTTCTGCTACACTATCATACCTAAAACAACTACCACAAAATACAAGAACGTTCGTTTCCTCTAATTATATAGTTAGTAACCAAAAGTTTTTAGTCTCGTAAGAGTCAATTAATAAGTAATTATAAATTAAAAATTACAAAGGCAGATTTTCGAAGGGAAGAATGTTAAACCAAAAAAAACAAAAATGAATCATCTTTTAGAAAACATCAAAAAGGTAATCTATTTTATTCTTTTAGCAGTTGTTCTTCAAAGTTGTGCCAGTGGCGACGACGGACAGTTGATTGGAGCTCAAAACAGAGAGACCTGGTATGATTTCAATCCTTATGGAATGTTGAGTATTCCTTTGGGAAGTTTTCAAATGGGTCCAAGTGATCAGGATGTACCCTATTCTCAAACAACACAAGCCAAAACGGTTTCTATTCAATCCTTTTACATGGATGAAACTGAAATCACTAACAATGAGTACCGTCAGTTCGTGAACTGGGTGCGCGATTCAATTGCACGTCGTAAAATTGCTGAAGCAGGAAATGAGGATTTTTTGCAGGCTGAAAACGAAGAAGAACCTGATTTTAGACAATTAAACTGGGATGAGCGCTTGAGATGGGATGATGAGGATGCAAAGGAAGCTTTGATGGACATGTTTTTACCGGTGAACGAGCGTTATTATCATAGAAAGGAAATTGATGCCCGTAAGTTGGATTTTGAATATTACTGGATTGACTTAAAAGAAGCTGCACGCAAAAGTAATCGTGAGCAAGGAATGACCGATCGTTCGGTCTTTATTAAGAAGGATGTAATAAATGTATATCCCGATACTTTGGCCTGGATTCATGATTTCACCTATTCCTTTAATGAACCGATGACCAATATGTATTTTTGGCATCCGGCTTATGACGAGTATCCGGTTGTTGGTGTTACTTGGAAGCAGGCTCGTGCATTTTGCATCTGGAGAACTCAGTTGTTAAATGGTGCTCGAATGGCACAAGAATTAACACTTCTACAAGATTTTCGCTTACCTACTGAAACAGAGTGGGAATACGCATCACGTGGAGGCTTGGCATTATCGCCATATCCATGGGGAGGTCCTTACATCCGTAATATTCGTGGATGTTTCCTAGCCAATTTTAAACCATTGCGTGGAAATTACACCGATGACGGAGGTTTAAATACATTAAAAGTAGCTACTTACAACCCGAATGATTATGGATTGTATGACATGGCAGGAAATGTATCTGAGTGGACCAGCAACGCGTTTGATGAATCAGCTTACAATTTTTCACACGATATGAATCCGGATTATGTGTACGAAGCAACTGAAAATGATCCGGTAGCTTTAAAACGAAAAGTTATTCGAGGTGGTTCCTGGAAGGATGTTTCTTATTACCTTCAAAATGGTTCACGCACCTATGAATATCAGGATACAGCTAAATGTTACTTAGGATTTAGATGTGTAATGACTTATTTGGGAAGAGTTCCCGGAGACGAACAATAATTATTTTTGATTTTAAAACAATTCTAAACAAACAACCCTTTAATCTTTAACTAACTATGGGAATCATTCAAAAACTTCAGTCAAAAAAAGGAAAAACATTCATGGGTTATCTTTATGGATGGGGAGCTTCTATCGTAATTGTGGGAGCGATGTTTAAGATTCAGCACTGGCCGGGTGCGGGACCCATGTTGGTTGCCGGTCTGTCCATTGAAGCAGTAATTTTCTTTTTCTCGGCTTTTGAACCAATTCACGAAGAAGATGATTGGAGTTTAGTATATCCTGAGTTAAGAGGTGCTGATGAACATGGAGCAAGTCGTCACAAAGATTCAAAAAGTAAGAAAGATCCAATTGCAGCGGAACTTGATAAAATGTTGAGCGAAGCGAAGATTGGACCAGAGCTAATAGAGAGCTTAGGTTCAGGAATGCGTAGCTTAAGTGAGCAAGCAGGAAAATTAACCAACATTACCGATGCAACTGTTGCAACTCAAGGATATGTTGATAATATTAAAGGAGCTACCAGTTCAGTAGGACAATTAGCTCAGAGTTATATAAAAGCTTCAGAAGCATTAACCGGTTTAACTAGTACCAACTTGGATGGACAAGTATATGGTGAGCAATTGGTTGCGGTTTCTAAAAATCTATCTGCATTAAATGCTGTATACGAATTACAGTTACAAGGTGCGAACGATCATTTAAAAGTGACTAATAAAATGTACGAGGGCATGAATCAGTTAATTGATAATTTATCTGGTTCTGTTGACGATACTAGAAAGTACAAGGATGAAGTTGGAAAGCTTGCAACCAACTTGAGTTCATTGAATACCATTTATGGTAACATGCTAACCGCAATGAATTACAATAGATAATTAAATATCTAACCTAGGAAATTTTAGTTAAACACTCCGAAATCGGACACAAAAAATATAGCGTATGTCAGCAAAAGGGACCCCGAGGCAGAAGATGATTGGTATGATGTATTTGGTGTTAACAGCGTTGTTAGCATTGAACGTATCAAAAGAAATTCTGGATTCATTCATTATCGTAAATGATGGATTGGAAAAGACCAATGAGAACTTCTCAAAGAAAAACGAAAAGGTGTATTCGGATTTTGAAGCCGCAAATACCAAGGATCCTAAAAAGACAGGTCCTTATTATGAGCGTGCTAAGAAAGCTCAAAAAATTTCAGCCGACTTAATTAAGTATGTTAAATCAATTAAGACCAAGCTACTTTCAGAAACTGATAAAATTACCATGGAAACTGCAGATTCTATGCATTTAGAATATTTGCAGTCTAAGGATAATTACACTATTCCATCTGAAATTATGATTGGTAGTAACCCTGAAACTCCTAAAACAGGGGAGTATACTGCTGCTGATTTAAAAGCAAAAATTAATGCTGCTCGCGCAGAGTTTATTAAGTTGTTTGATAATCCTCCAGGGCAAGAATTGTTTTTACCGGTTGTAAAACAACAAATGGAAAATAAATTAGGAATGAAAACTCCTGATCCAAAGCCAAAAGAAGGTGAAGTTAGAACTTGGGAAACTACCAACTTCGAGCATATTCCTTTAGCTGCAATCATCACCATCTTATCAGGTATTCAAGCAGATGTTAAAAACGCGGAAGCCGATGTTGTGAATCAGTTGTTTCAATCAGTAAAAGGACAAGATTTTACTTTTGATAAATTATCTGCAAAGGTTATTGCCAAGTCAAGTTATATTATTGCCGGTGATGAGTATAGTGCCGATGTATTATTGGTTGCATCCAATTCAACAACCAATCCTAAAATTATTGTTGGGGATACTTCTAAATTGAAATCCGGTGGCGAAGGAAAAGAATTGCCTGTTGAAGGTGGATTGGGAAAATACACCATTCGTACTAGTGCCGAAGGTTTGCAAAAGTGGAGTGGAGTTATTAAAGTTGAAAAGCCAGGACGTCCGGGTGAGTTTGATTCTTATCCTTTTTCATCAGAGTATCAAGTTGCTAAACCTGCAGCTGCTGTTTCAGCAACTAAAATGAACGTATTTTACATTGGGGTAGATAACCCTGTTGATATTAGTGCAGCCGGTGTTGCTCCTGAGAATATCGTTGCAAGTCTTGCTGGAAATGGTGGTACTTTAACCAAATTAAGCAGTGGGAAATACAATGTTCGCGTTGTTTCAGGTTCTAATAAATGTACCATAAGTGTTGGCGCTAAGATGGGAACAACTACACGTCCAATGGGTACACCTTTTGAATTCCGAGTAAAACAATTGCCTACACCAACAGCGTTTGTTGCAGGTGCTAATTCAGGAACTTTAAAGAAGGGATTAATTGTAGCCTCCGGAAACGTGATACCTAAAATGGAAAATTTTGACTTTGATTTGAAAATTCAAATTGTAAGTTTTAAAATGAGTACTATCGTTAAAGGTTTGTTAAAGGAAGAGGTTTCTAACTCCGGTGCGTTTACTGCTGCACAAACAGCCATGATACAAGGTATTCCAACAAATGGTAAATTGTTTTTTGAAGAAATTAAGGCGAAAATGCCGGATGGAACAACACGTACTTTGAACTCAATTATTTTTAAAGTTCTATAAAAGTTAAACATAAATCAACATAAATGAAAAAGCTAAAATTAATTGCTGTATTCTTTTTTGTAGTGATGTTTTCACTTGTTTCGAAAGCACAAACTAACGTTTTGGATGGAGTATATGTAAAAGAACATACTCCTGAACGAAAAGTTATTCCTTACACTTATTTACGTGAAGCTGATGTGCAGTGGGCAAAGCGGATTTGGAGAACGATTGACTTAAGAGAAAAGAAAAATCATCCACTTTATTTTCCTACTGAGCCGATTAATAACCGTAAGAGTTTAAGTCAAGTTATTTTGGATGCAATTTTAAACGATGGTACTATTACAGCATACGATGGTTTTGACGATGAGTTTAAAAAGCCTTTGTCTAAAGCAGAAATATCAGCTAAGATTGCACCTAAATCAGATACAACTTATGTTGATGATCCTGAAAATCCGGGAAACTTAATTCCTAAGGTTGTATTAACCGAGTTTAAACCTTCCAGCATCAAGAAGTACCGAATTAAAGAAGATTGGTTTTTTGATAAACAACGTTCTGTGATGGATGTGCGAATTATTGGCCTTTGTGCTTTGGAAGACAAATTAAATGATGATGGTAGCTTTAAAGCATTAAGTCCAATGTTCTGGATTTACTATCCTGAAGCGCGCTATGTTTTTGCTAACGCAGAAGTTTTCAATCGTAACAACGACAGCGAAAGAAGAACTTTGGAAGACATTATTTGGAAACGCGATTTCTCAAGTTTTGTTTACAAAGAAGCGAACGTTTATGACCGTGATATCAGTGAATATAAAAGCGGAATGGATGCTTTGCTTGAAGCAGAAAAAATTAAAGAAAATATTTTCAATTACGAACACGACATGTGGGAGTACTAAAATTATTTTACCTACAGAAAAAGGCACCGAACTACTTCGGTGTTTTTTTTTGGAATAATAATTCTGCTTTGTAGCAAGCTTGCTTTTTAAATCCTAACTTTAATGCCTAATTTTTTTATATGCCCCAAGACCCTTTTGAGCAGCTATCTGCCAAAGAATATATTATCATAAAAGGAGCACGCATTCATAATTTAAAAAATATTGATGTTGCTATTCCAAGAAATAAGTTTGTAGTAATCACCGGACTTTCCGGTTCAGGTAAATCTTCCTTAGCCTTTGATACCCTGTATGCCGAAGGTCAACGACGCTATGTAGAAAGTTTATCCTCCTATGCGCGGCAATTTTTAGGTCGTATTAATAAACCGGATGTTGATTATATTAAAGGCATTTCTCCGGCAATTGCTATTGAGCAAAAAGTTAATTCTCGAAATCCTCGTTCAACTGTAGGTACCACTACTGAAATTTATGATTACCTAAAGTTATTGTTTGCACGAATAGGTAAAACCTATTCTCCAATTTCTGGAGAGGAAGTTAAAAAGCATACAGTAAGAGATGTCATTAACAAAGTAAATTCATTTCCCAAAGGAACAAAGGTAATGCTCATTGCTCCTTTATTAGTAAAGCCACAATACACCCTTGAAAAGCAATTACAATTGTTACTCCAACAAGGTTTTACTCGGGTGAAACACAAAGATGAGATTTTAAAAATTGAGGATTCTTTGCACTTGATTAGCGAGAAGAAACTAAGCAATGCAACTTCAGATTTTGCAATTTTTATTGATCGTTTTATCTCTGATAAAGACGACGAAGAGAATGAAAACCGAATTGCCGATAGCGTACAAACTGCATTTTTTGAAGGAAATGGAGAATGTTTTCTTGAAGTCTTGAATGAATCGAAAACCGGAAAAACTGAACGCTATTCTTTTTCAAACAAATTTGAAATGGACGGTATTACCTTTACTGAACCATCTTCTCATTTTTTTAGTTTTAATAATCCTCTTGGCGCTTGTAAAACTTGTGAAGGTTTTGGAAGTGTAATTGGAATTGATGAAGACCTGGTAATTCCGGATAAGAGCCTTTCGATTTATGAAGGTGCGATTGCTTGTTGGAAAGGCGATACCATGAAAGAGTGGAAGGAAAAGCTTATCATGAATGCCGATAAATTTAACTTCCCAATACATCGCCCATATTACGAACTCTCAATTTCCGAGAAAAAGGTTGTTTGGACGGGCAATAAGCATTTTCAGGGTTTGAATGATTTTTTTAAGTTTCTTGAACAACAAATTTACAAAATACAATACCGTGTGATGCTCTCACGATATCGAGGTAAAACGAGTTGTCCCGATTGCAATGGCACTCGTTTGCGCAAGGATGCCGGCTACGTGAAAATTAACGGTATGTCGATTAGTGAAATAGTTTTAATGCCCGTAAAAAAAACGGTTGAATTGTTTCGTTCGATGAAATTAACAAAGTACGAAACTGAAATTGCCAAAAGATTGCTCATTGAAATTACGAACCGGCTACAGTTTTTGGTTGATGTTGGGTTGGGATATCTTACGCTGAATCGACTTTCCAATACCTTATCAGGAGGTGAATCACAACGGATTAATTTAGCGACTTCGTTAGGCAGCAGTTTGGTTGGAAGTATGTATGTGTTGGATGAACCTAGTATTGGTTTACACCCTCGTGATACCCAACAATTAATCAAGGTACTTTTTTCATTGCGAAATTTGGGAAATACACTCATTGTTGTTGAGCACGATGAAGAAATTATGAAAGCTGCCGATGAAATTATTGATATTGGTCCTATGGCCGGATCGCATGGAGGAGAGTTAATGTTTCAAGGTGATTGGAAAAAAATTGAGAAGGAAAGTTCCAGTTTAACAGCCAATTATTTGATGGGAATTTCAAAAATAGAACTTCCTGAAAGACGTAGAAAATGGAACGATTTCATTTTAATAAAAGGCGCAAGAGAAAATAACTTAAAAAATATTGATGTTAAATTTCCTTTACATACCATTACTGTTGTAACTGGAGTAAGCGGAAGTGGAAAAACTTCCTTGGTAAAACGTGTATTGTATCCAACTCTTAAAAAGATGTTCGGTGGTTACAACGAACAAAGCGGTTTATACGATCGCATTGAAGGTAGCTATGCAAAATTAAGCGGAGTAGAAATGATTGATCAAAATCCAATTGGTAAATCGTCGCGCTCAAATCCCGTTACTTACGTTAAGGCATATGATGAAATTCGTGCATTGTTTGCCGAACAGCCATTAGCGAAGGCACGAGGATACAAGCCTTCCCAGTTTTCATTTAATGTTGATGGAGGACGATGTGAAGTTTGTGAAGGAGAAGGTGAAGTTAAGATTGAGATGCAATTTATGGCCGATCTTCATTTGCAATGTGAAAGTTGTGGTGGAAAACGTTTCAAACAAGAAACATTGGAGATATTGTACCATGAAAAGTCGATTGCCGATATTTTAGAAATGACAGTGGATGATGCAATTGCTTTTTTTGAAAGTGAATCGCGCCCTAGTTTAATTGAGAAGAAAATTATTCAACGCATGCTGCCTTTGGCTGACGTTGGTTTGGGTTACGTGCAATTAGGACAATCGAGCAATACATTAAGTGGTGGAGAAGCACAACGAATAAAGCTTGCATCTTTTTTGACTAAGGGAAATTCAGAAGAAAATTTGTTGTTTATTTTTGATGAGCCTACAACAGGCTTGCATTTTCACGACATTAAAAAGCTGCTATATGCCTTTAATGAATTGGTAAAGCATGGGCATTCATTGCTCATTATTGAGCACAACTCAGAGGTAATTAAGTGCGCCGATTGGGTAATTGATTTAGGACCAGAAGGTGGGGAAGAAGGTGGTAACCTTGTTTTTGAAGGTGTTCCGGAAGATTTGGTTAACTGCAAATCATCCTATACCGGAAAATACTTAAAAGATAAATTGGTATAAACCCAAAATTTACTAGTTACTTTCTCAATTCAAAATTCTGACCAAGGTACACCCTTCGCACAGTTTCATCGGCGGCAAGTTCTTCAGCGGTTCCGGCTTTCAAAATTTTTCCTTCAAAAAGGAGATAAGCACGATCGGTAATATTTAGGGTTTCGTGCACATTATGGTCGGTTATTAGGATACCAATATTTTTTTCTTTTAGTTTTGAAACAATACTCTGTATATCTTCAACAGCAATAGGGTCGACACCTGCAAAAGGTTCATCGAGTAAAATAAAAGCAGGATTCACAGCAAGGCATCGAGCTATTTCGGTACGTCGGCGTTCACCACCACTGAGTAAATCGCCTCGATTTTTGCGAATGTGTTGCAAGCTAAATTCATCGAGTAAAGATTCAAGTTTTTCTTTTTGTTCTTGTTTACTAAGTTTGGTCATTTCGAGTATACAGGAAATATTATCTTCTACACTTAGTTTCCGAAAAACACTTGCTTCTTGCGCTAGGTAACCAATTCCTAATTGAGCTCGACGATACATTGGTTCGTTCGTAATATCCCGATTATCCAAATATATTTTTCCTTCGTTGGGTTTTATTAGTCCAACTGTCATGTAAAAAGTGGTTGTTTTGCCGGCACCATTTGGACCAAGCAAACCAACGATTTCTCCTTGATTTACATTTACCGAAACAGAATTAACAACTGTTCGGCTCTTGTATTTTTTAATTAAATTTTCGGTTCTTAAAATCATGTTGCTTATAAAATAACCTGCACGGTTGCACGAATTCCAAATTTAGCAATATTCGGATGGTTTAGGTAAGATAAACGCCACACGGCATCAACTCTGAAAAATTTTAGAATATTTTCAATTCCGGCTGCTACTTCAACATATGGTTTGTTGTGACTAAATAAATTTGAAGTATATCCAGCCTGATTAAAGGTGTAGAGCTTATCCGGAAAGATCAGCGCTTGTCTATTGGTGTCGCTTACCTTTCCAATTACAGCTCTGCCGGTTGCAACTTCGCGTAATTTAAGTTTGCGTAAAAGTGGAATACGGTTAAAGAAAAATCCATCAAAGTGATGACTTACAAAAGCACTTGCATATTCATCGCTCACAAATTCAAAATAGTTCATCAGGTTAAATGAATAAAAATCGTATGCAAAGGTTTCATTTCCCGGATGAAGCTCCAACAAAGGGTAAGGTATTTTACCGAATATTTTTCCGTATTGCAGCACATAGTTGGTGTACCCAATAGGATTAATTCGCAAACGATCTTCAATATTTACCACAATTTTTTTGTAATCGAAATCACTGTTAAGCACACCTTTCAAGCCTTCGGTAAATTGGATTTGGAAAACAGGAGATTTAGTTCCCAAGCTAACTCGATCAAATTCGCCATCCAAAAAACGTTCTCCGTAAGCAAAGCGTATATTGATTCCTATTTCAGAAGATTTAATATTGGGAATTGTAAACGTATCGTTTTCTTGAACAAACCGGTATCGGGTGCTTCCAAGTGGAGTCATCACCCGATGTGTTAGAATTAATTTTGTATTAAATCCATTGAACCATTCTTTATCATAGAAACCTTTGTATTGTTCAACTTGAGTTAAATTTGATAATGGATTTCTTCTGAAAAGCGAAACAAATAAGTTATCTTGACGAAACGCATTGGCATTTTGTCCCAATATCTCATAATCGTTTTTGTAGTTAAAAGCAAGCATTTGGCGAGTTGGTTTTTTTTGCAACATCCATCTAAATCCTCCGCCAACTTTGTATTTTTCATCTTTAAATCCGTAAGCCACATAACCATTCAGTTCAAACCACTTACTAAATGCATTGCTGGTGCGTCCACCAATACGAACTCTACTTCCTTCAATCGTATTGGTACTGTAAGTAGAGAATAGGGGACCTAATTCAATTAACTTATACACATAGTATCCGCCATAAAGCGTTTTAACCAAATCGGAATAACGTTTAAAAGCAGGTAATGTGCGAATAGTATCAACCAAGTGGTAAATAGATTCTTCATTTTTGGAGAGGGTATCGTGTCGTGCTCCTTCCCAAAATTTCGTATCCTTATCACTGGCACCCTCCATTACAATTAGGTTATCGGTTTTTGAATAGAATTTTTCGTCTTTGGGGGCATTAATTATAATGTCTTTATAAGAAGTTGTTTTTCTGCCATATACTCCCATCATTTTTTTATCGAGTAAGGCAAAGTCAATCACCAATTTATCTTTACTCAACATCCAATTTTTACCTACCAAGTTATATTCCTGAACAACATTTAATGCAACGATATAATTGATATTTGCATCGTCCGGAATACTCATTTCCAAACGTTTTACAGCAAAGGTTGTATCGGCAATCCACATATTTCCGATAAAAGCCAATTCTTGCTTACGGCGTGGTTTAAATTGCAAATGATAGCACCAGTGATTATCAATAAAAAGTGAATCAATTAAATAATAACGGTAAAATAGCAAGCCGTTATCGGAAAGCGGACTTGTAAAATTTTTATCGATTACTAAAATCGCATTGTCATAAATATTCACTTGCTGGTACATATTACCTAAAACTTGAGATACGCTTTCATTTTTTATACCTGCAACTTTACTGGCTTTAATAATTTCTTTTTTAAATTTTGGATTCTTTTTAAAATAGAAGTCACTCAATGTTTCAGTAATAAACATGGGCAAGCTGGGTTTTTCATCGGCATGTGAACTGTCAATATTATCAAAAACAAAATCGAACGGTTTCAATAGTTTTCTCTTTTTCATTTTTTGAGAAATGTTGTTGATGTCGATTTCAATTTTATTGTAAGTTTCGTATTGATAAGCTTCCAGTTTTTTTACGTCATTTTCGTCCTTGTGCTTTACTACTTTTCTGAAAAGAATATTGGCAGGATTTTCACCCGGCTTAATAACTACCTCCTTTAAAGCAACTGAATTTACACTTAATTCAATCCTTAATTCCTGAGAAATACCAGGTTTAACAGCGCGTGTTTTAGAAATATAACCGATGTAAGAAAATACGATACTGTCGACTTTATCACTTGTGCTAATCAAATAATTTCCATCAAAATCGGTCGTAGTACCAATTCGGGTGCCTTTAAAAATGATATTTACAAATGGCAAAGGTTCTTTTGTTTCGCTATCGAATACTTTTCCGCTAATTCGCGTGGTTTGTGCAAAAACAGTAAGTGTACAAGCATTAATGATCAGAAATGCAAGAACAAAAGATTTAAAAAGGTAGCGAGAAAATGGATACTTCACAGACGGGTAAGAAAAAGAAACATTAGGTTATTTCAAAATACTAAACAAATTTATTCATTAAGCGCTTCCCAAAATTCAAGGGCTCGGCGTGTATGAGGAATTACAATACTACCACCCACCATATTGGCAATTGCAAATACTTCAAAAACCTCGGTGGTGGTTAGTTCGCATTCTTTACACTTTTGCAAATGATATTTTATGCAATCATCGCAACGCAAAACCATGGATGCTACTAATCCTAGCATTTCTTTAGTTTTAACTGACAAAGCGCCTTCAGCATAAGTGTTCGTGTCTAAATTAAACAGGCGTTTCATAATTAAATTAT
>DGQS01000021.1 GCA_002389785.1 Bacteroidetes bacterium UBA4408 | reverse complement strand
ATCTGGACGCCACCCACGCGTGACCGCTATGGCAACGTGTACCACGGGTATTGGCGGCCGGATCGCTTTGGCCCGCGCTACATCGGAGACCGCGAAGTGCTGCGCACCGTCAACGTCAATCGCCTGGCCGTTCGCATCCTGGACACCCGGGGCGGCAGCCGGCCGCGGCCGGTTTTGAACACCAGCGCCGTCTATGAAGGCGAGCTGGAGGACCTGCCGGACATGGTCCCGTACCTGGCGCGCGCGCTGTTCCGGGAGTTTCCCGGCCACAACGGCAAGGTGCACGTCGTGAAGTTCGACAACCGCACGGGCGAGATGACGGAGCGGTAAAGCGGGTCATGCGCCCAATATCTCGCGTACAGATTTTTCCGATGCGGCGGGAAATACGACCTGGAAATCGTGCTCAGGCGATGATGGTGGAATCGCAGCAGCACTGCTACGCCAATCGTGAACAGCGTCGCTAAGAATCTCCAGATAAATCTTGCAATCGCCGGGACTGATCTGAAGCGGGACATCAGAGTGCACCACTGCAATTTTTCGCTTCGTGATCCAATGGAAATCCCGAAGGCAGTCTGACAGGCCATCCCAATTGAGTCCGAAGTAGCTTGGAAAGTGGGCAGCCGACGCCATTGCTTCCAGCAACTGTGATTTCGAGGTCAGGGCGGGAGGTAAGTCGATCTTGAAAGTCGAGTCGTCTGAGATTTGCGGCGAATCGCTGAACATGAATGGAAGCGTACGCATAGGTTGCAATTTAAAACCATTGTACTCGGGAGGGTTATGACTAGCAGTGATAATAATACCCAAATCTGCTTTCTTTTCGACTGCTCCCAAGGATACCATAGGAGTTGAAACGAATCCCTTTGCAAGATATACTTTAATTCCGCTATTGGTAAGCACTTTGGCTACAGTTTCGGCAAAAAGTTCACCGGCAAAGCGGCAATCGTGTCCTACTACAACACTAGGATTTGCTTTTTGCTTTTTTAACCATTCAGCAGTTGCTGCTGTTACCCGAGCTACATTTTCAACTGTGAATTCCTTTGCTATTACGGCTCTCCAGCCATCGGTTCCAAACTTTATTTTTGTCATGTCTTATTCCTTTCTTTGATAGTTCACTAGTTGCAAATATAATTTATATTTTGTTTTAGCCATTGTTAGCCTCCAATTAAAGCATTTCAAATGGCTATTCCGATGGGATTAATCTTCCAATTTATTTCTACTGAAATCAAAACGATACATTTCATCCATGCTCGAGGTATGATCAATTTTAATAAGGTCTTTTAAAATTCCATTTTTCAAACCATATACGCAGCCATGCAACACCGGACGTTGCTCTTCGGCCCATGCTTTTTGGATGATGGAAGTTTTGCCCAGATTAAAAATTTGTTCCACTATATTAAATTCAACCAATCGATCGCTCCTTTCTTCGGTATTTTCGACTGCATTTAATTCAGCCTTATGAATCCGATAAACATCCTTTATGTTTTTAAGCCAGGTATTGAGTAAACCATAATTTTGATTGGTAATTGCTGCATTTATCCCTCCGCAGCCGTAATGTCCGCAAACAATAATGTGTTTTACTTTTAGTACCTCTACTGCGTATTTTAAAACGCTGAGTAAATTTAAATCTGTATTCACCACCAAATTGGCAACATTGCGGTGTACAAATATTTCACCCGGTTCGGTGCCCGTAATTTCGTTTGCAGGAACACGACTATCGGAGCATCCAATCCATAAAAAATCGGGTTTCTGAAGTGTGGCTAAATGATTGAAATAATCGGCATTATTTTTCACCATTTCGGCTGCCCATTTTTTATTTTGTGCTAATAGTTTTTCGTATGCGTTCATGTTTGTAGTATGCTAGACTTTGTTAAATCTATTTTGATTTGTGAGCAAAGTAATTTGAATTATTTTTTAAAAATAAAGTAAACCGCCAGTATCATAAAAATAAAGCCTATGATATAATTCAAACTGAGTTTGTCGGTTTTAAAAATGTATACTGCAAATACCGTAAATACAGTAATGGATATTACTTCCTGAATAATTTTAAGTTGAAATAAATTAAATGGTCCGCCATTATCGTTGAAACCAATACGATTGGCCGGAACCTGAAAAATATATTCAAAAAATGCAAGTCCCCAACTTACCAGAATTAAACTAAGCAAGCCGGCACCTTGCATCCAGCTGATTTTTTTTACTTGCAAATGCCCGTACCAGGCAAGTGTCATAAATAGGTTGGAGAGTACTAAAAGCAGTATGGTATAAATGCCTCGCAAGATGATTGGGTTTTGAATGTTGAGTAATTTGAATTGAGAATTTAGAATTTAGAATTGAGTGTTGTTTATTGAAAGTTAGATGGTTGTTTTTATTTTGGCAATTCAGTGTAATACTTGTTTAATATGCTTGAAACCACCGATTGATAATAGGCCCAGAAAAAACGATTGCGGTCGGTTTTGTCTTCCTTCATGTACAACATGTATCTGAATTTGGTGATACCGCGCATTTTTTTCATGCGGTTTTTATCGTGTGGATTATCCGCAAAATCGCCTGCGAAATAATAAAATTTATAATCGTCTTTGTAATGTTCCACTGTTGCCGGAAAATGAGTGGGAATACCATGTTGCTGCAAAAGTTTTTGTCCTTCCGGGGTTGTTTCGAGCACATATTCGCTCACCAAATGATTGTTTGGCAAGGCTTGTATAATATCGAACCAAAATGGAAATTCAACTTTTCCGGGAACATTAAATTTTTCCTGATCACTTGCATTGGTAGTAACCACAGGCAAATCGTTGATTAAATCTTTGTCCTTTTCAAGTATTACAACTTCATTGTTGTCCTTAATAAATACAATTCCCGATTTGGTAAAAGGCCATTGGTTTTTATTTTGATTTTTGTAAAGATGCACCAGCCACTTAGGTACTTCGGGTGTTTGATTGGTATCAAGATTGTCGAAATAGCGTCCCATCCAGCCGGTCCAGCGAATACCAAACATATCTTCTGCTTGCTTGCGGAAAACCGATTTGGTAGGAGGAGCCAACATATTAAACTCGGTTAAAATAAGTTTCTTGCTTTCCTTCATTTTGCGCAAAAATTCAACATCCTGTTTTACCAGACCTCCGTACACCAACTTATCGTGTTCCTTTTTTTTGGTGCGACCAAAAATGCCCCCAACTATATCCAGCAATTCATTAGCATTGTGTTTGGTTTCGCCCACATCAACAAACCATTCGTCATAATTAATTCCGTTCATGTCGGTATAGTAAGCCAGGTCGTAATGTTTGGCAAGCGAATCAAGTTGTTGTTCGTTACTATGGCTCAAATCGTTGATGGAATACATAAAAAATTCTTCCGGAAAAAAACCCATGTAATCCTTTGTTTCATCGTAAAGTTGTCCGTTTTGCTTTGAAAATTTATTGTTGGTAAGCACAAAATTGAAACTCTTGTGATTATCGCCGGCATTGGTCATAACGGTTTTATCGAGGATAAAAGCTTCCATGTTTCGAGCCGGAGTGAGTTGCCAATAAATCCACATCCATAAGGGAAGCAAAAAAATAAAGAGGGTAATGCTGTAGACAATAATTTTTCTCATGATGTAAAAAAAAGCTGTGCTAAATTAGTAAATGCGAATATCGAATTTTTTACTCAGGTTTAGATTGAATCAATTTGCTATAAAATTTTAATATATCATAATATCAAGCCATTTGAATTATTTGTATATTCGTTTGAGTAATTTTTATAAATACTTACCTAAATTAATTACGATGAAAAAACATAATTCAATTGAAGAATTGGATTCTTTAAATACCAAAAAAGTATCCTCAATTTACCCCCCCCCTACAGGATTAAGGGTTTCATCCTATCATATTAGGTTCTTTTCGAAAATTACTTCATTTCTATTTTTATTGGTATTGATGAGTATCACAATCACTTCGTTTTCCCAATCTCCTCCACCTATTAGTCCTATATCGAATTTACCGCAATGGAGAGGAATGTATGTGAGTTGTGGAGATGAATTGATTCAGGAAATTTATCAAAATGGAAATCAATATGACACTACTGGCCATACTCTTAAAACACAGGAATTATTTGACTATGCAACACAAAATTACTTTAAGTACTTAGCGATATATTCACTAACTAAGAGGTTTAAAATAGGTAATGTATATCATACCATAATTGGTGATAGCATTTATTGGGATGCTTTGCGAGAGTTTTTAAAAGTTGCTCATCAAAAAGGAATTGAAATTGGAATGGTGGTAACCAACAAAGATTTTTTAGACCCGGTAACCTCCACACCAAATTACTCTTTTAATAACTCACCATTTTACTATAATTTTAGCAATACTCTTGGGCCTTGTGGTTACGATACATCTGAGGTATTTGCATTTGCAGAAAGTAACATAAACACTCCTTATATTAATCCTGATTTGGCAAGTGAGGTAGATCCTGATTCGGAAACATTTAATGTGGATGAATTTTTACACCAATATCCGTTGCTTGAAAGAGCAGAAATGCTAAAAGGAATTTTGCGGTTAATGCAATATACCTATGCAACCAAACAATGGCTCTATAACTCGAATGATTGTGCCGATTGCAGCGACGACGAATACGCAGATGCTGCCTACCCTCCTTTAGGAATTTATGCTTTTGATTACATAAGTGTAGAGTATGAATATTGGAATAGTGGTACGTTTAATAATTTTAACGATAAAACCACTTGGCCTGAAAAAACAAAAGAAAAGTTTGCTTGGGATAACTTCATTGCATTAACACAAATGGCCTTTTATGCTGAACGTATGATGTGCGGGCAAATAAAAACAGAATTAGAATTAGTCCTTGAAGGACCTCGTTATGAAAGTAGCTATAGTTCTCCAATTACACAATGGGACACAGCAGCTGGCAATGTCCCTTGGGTTTCTGCACAAGCTGCCTTTATTGGAAAATATTACAATAGGATATTATTAACTGATTACCGGCCTACCTATAATCGAAATTCACCACTTAGTTTAATTCGCAAGGTTGGAGCTGCTATGACAAAGTTTCACAATAACCCTAGTTCACTTTCAGCAAAAACCGAAATTATACCTTTATTTTCAGCTGCAAGTCAAGGTGAAAAAAAACATTGCTTTGGTTCTGAATTATTAGATGTTAATGGTGATACTATGTATTGGGGAAATAATTTTTTTGGACCATATTTAAACAGCACTATTAGCCCAGCGTATGCTTCACCCAATCCACATCGGACCGATTCTTTGGTATTTTTTGAGTGGGAATTTAATTATCAATGCGAATTGGCAACTAATAATTTATTCTATTGTGATTTTTGTAATGAATATGATGTAGATACTAATACCACTTGTATTTTTGAAACTGAAAATAATTACATAGGAGCATTTATGTGGTACAATTACTCTACTTTAAACAATCCAACTTCCGTTGCTATTGTTCCGGCTCACCAGTACCATCGAATTGGTAATTCAACTAAAAATGAGCCTATATACTTGGAAAACAAAATTAATTTTAATGTTACTGATAATAACATTGAAATACTAATAAACTCAAATGAAAATAATAATACAAATTTTGCTTTATATGATAGCAAAGGAAGAGTATTAATGGAAAAAAAACTTAAAAGTATACATGAAATAATTAATGTAGATTTATTCCCAGAGGGCTTATATTTAGCTAAGGTTTTTGGTACTTCTGTCACCTTCAAAAAAATAATTAAAATTCAATAACAATGAAAAAAGTAATTGTTTTTTTGGGTATATATTCTCTTGTCATCAATAGTTTAATTGCACAAATAACCTTCGAAAAATCTTATCGAAAATTAAACGATGTTGAAATTGCAAAAAGCTGTGATTTAACTAACGATGGCGGATTTATTATTGCATCAGGTGAAAAATCGGTAAACAATACCGCAAGATTTGATGCGATTTTAAAACTAAATGCTTGGGGTGATACAGTTTGGTATACACAATTCCAAATTCTGTCGAATTCTGGTAATTTGCAATTTGTGCGAAATAGTAATGATGGAGGATATTACTTATTGGGTGTTAGAGAAGACTCAACCGGTGATCATCAGTTTATGATTTGGTTAGCAAAGTACAACAACAATGGAAATATTGTTTGGTTAAAAAACTACACTACAACATTATTAAATGCTTCAACTGAAGGTAATACGATAAAAGTTAAACCAGATGGGTCACTGTTCATGTGGTTAAAACCACTCTCTCTATTAAATTATTCAACTGCTGGTTTTACTCATCAATCCACATCTTTTTATAACCCTAATAATTCATTTGTTTCCAAGAATAATTTATTGTTATCTGACACTAATTTTTATTATTTGGTTACAAATAATTTGTCCAATACGTATCGGGTTGTTCAAGCCAATTTAATTGGTGGCATTAATAGTTCCGTTGTTCTTAATGTTGATACTGGGTCAACTGTCATAGAATTGCTAAAAAAAACTTCAAGCAGTTATTATACGACCTCATTTCCTAATCAATTAATAGGTGGAAAAAGTCCTTTTATGGTTAGTAAATTTGATTCAGCAGGTACCAAGAATTGGAATAAATTTTATGACTTTATTGATGCTTCAGTCTACTATAGAAATGTGAACCTAGAATTAGCAAATAAAACGAATATAGTTTCTTTTATTCCAGTAACAAATGGATTTAATCCTCCAAACGGCAAAGCCTCTATATTTTGTTTCAACGATAACGGTGATAGCCTTTGGTACAAGCAATTAAGCCCAAGCGACACCAGCGCCAAAACCGAAATATTTGATGTAATTGCTACACCTGATAGTGGTTTGTTTGCTGTTGGTCAAATTGTGTTTAGTAATGGACAACAGAAAAGTTACATGGTAAAGCTAGATGCCAATGGTAATTTGTATAACCCAATGAAAATTGTTGAACGCAAAAAGGAAATTTACTTGCATGTATATCCCAATCCTGCAACTAATTACACCGGTTTACATTACATGGGGATTGATAAAAACACCTTACTAACTATATCTGATTTGCAAGGCAAACAAGTGTTTAGTAAACAACTCGATACTAATGATGAACGAATTTATATAGACACTTCTATATTAGATGCCGGATTTTATATATGTTCAATCTGTGTCAATGGTGAAAAATTAACTAGCAAAAAGTTGGTAGTTATTAACTAGATAAAATGCTAATTAATGTGTTAACGGAGTAAAACTAAAACAGGTTATAATAACTTCTTGTTCCTGATTGTATAAAGGCGACTTACCTTGATTTAGCCATAGGTTGAATCGAATATTTGATTGACGTGGCACTGGTATACCTTTATCTTTAAACACCCAACTTTGAATGGGAACATTTTTGGGTTTTGAGTTCTTTTTAGGATCACATTCTATATGTCCGTGATAGGCATTAAATATAATTCGATCGGGAAACCAATCTATTGTAAAGCTGCAATAATTGCCCATTAAATTCATGTTGAACCGCTTTATGTTTTCGGGAATGGTATTGGGTTGTACAACAAATTGCGCATTGGTATTATTGGTGATGCTCCATTTACTTAATTCAATATCTACTTCATGATTGTAATCTTTCAGTGCATTCGGATCCCACAAAAATATTCCCAATACTGCATTGGCGTCTAATAAATCCACACGGCTCTTTACATTAAACACATAGCGCCCATAACCAAACTGATTTTTAGAAATTACTTCCGAACATTTCCAAATACCCTCTTCATTCACTATTTTAAGGTGCAAATTATCGAGCACATCAATGTAAATATTCTTGGTACTGTTTAAAAAATAATTGGGACCCGGGCCTCTGAGTTCCTCTGTTTCTTTGATTATCCAGTCGTAACCACTAAATCTGAGTTGATTTTTATCAGTAACAAGTTCATTCATGCCTTCGGGTTGAGCACTTGTATTAAATACAGCTAATGGTAAAAATAGCAGTCCCATTAACCTTGTTTTTACATCCACCATATTAAAATTAATAGTTAATAGAATGACTCATACTCAAAAATACAACTAATAGTTACCTTAAATAAAGCAAGTCTTGAAGTACTAATGAACAATGGTTTGTAAATAAAAGCGTATTTTCGCAGCCCCATGCAAGTACAAAAAACAGTTTCATTTTATACGCTAGGATGCAAATTAAATTTTGCAGAAACTTCGGCCATTTCACGCCAGTTTACTGAGGCAGGTTACAACAAAGTTGAGTTTGAAACCGGTGCTGAAATAGTAGTAATTAATACTTGCTCTGTAACCGAAAATGCAGATAAAGAGTGTAAAAAGGTTGTAAAATCGGCCTTAAAACTAATGCCTTCGGCTTTCATAATTGTAGTTGGTTGTTATGCTCAACTTAAACCACAAGAAATTGCCGAAATCCCCGGTGTTGATTTAGTATTGGGTGCCAGCGAAAAATTTGCAATTCTAAAATACCTGCAACATTCCGAAAAACAAGAAATAGCTGAAATACATTCCTGTGAAATTGAGCAGGCTAATTTTTTTAAAGATGCCTATTCTATTGGTGATAGAACACGTGCTTTTTTAAAAGTTCAAGACGGTTGCGATTATACTTGTTCCTATTGCACCATTCCTTTAGCCCGAGGTATCAGCAGAAGCGATACTGTAGAAAATGTAATAGCAAGCGCTAAAAACATTGCTTCTCAAGGAATACGCGAAATTGTGCTTACCGGCGTAAACATTGGAGATTATGGCAAAGGTGAGTTTGGCAATAAAAAACATGCACATACTTTTTTAGATTTAGTGAAAGCACTCGATCAGGTAGAAAGCATTGAACGCATTCGTATCAGTAGTATAGAACCCAATTTACTGAAAGATGAAACCATTGAATTTGTAGCACAGTCGAAACGATTTGTACCACACTTTCATATTCCTTTGCAATCGGGTAGCAATAAAATTTTGAAATTAATGCGTCGTCGTTACCTCCGTGAATTGTATGCCGAACGTGTAGCTCATATTAAAAAAGTACTTCCGAATTGTTGTATTGGTGTTGATGTAATTGTAGGATTTCCGGGAGAAAGTGATGAGGATTTTTTAGAAACTTATCATTTTTTAAACGAGTTGGATATATCCTACTTACACGTATTCACTTACAGCGAACGCGACAATACCGATGCAGCCTCGATGCCAAACGTGGTACCAATATCGGTGCGGCGTAAACGCAATAAAATGCTGCGGATACTTTCTGAGAAAAAACGCCGACATTTTTACGAGCAACAATTAGGTAAAACCTACGATGTATTGTTTGAAGCCGATAACAAAAATGGAATGATGCATGGTTTTACTACGAATTATGTAAAGGTAAAAACGTTCTACGATTCCACTCTTATTAATACTACAGTAGCTTCTAAATTGATTAAAATTGATACGGATGGAGATTTGTTGATTGAACAGGCAGCATTAGTTGAGGTTTAATCAAAAAAAACTGAGGTTACAAACTACACTTACAAACATGTGCATAAAAAAAGGGAGTCTGCTAATTTGCAAACTCCCTTTTTTGTGGAGGTGAAAATAACTAAACTCGTTTTTCTTTAATTCTTGCCTTTTTACCGGTAAGATCGCGTAAGTAAAATATTTTAGCACGACGAACAACACCTGTTTTGTTTAATTCAATTTTTTCGATAGCAGGTGAACTAACCGGAATAATACGTTCAACACCTACTCCATTCGACATTTTACGAATAGTAAATGTTTCAGCAGCACCAGAGCCCTTACGTTGTAAGATTACTCCTTGAAACTGTTGAACACGTTCCTTTGTTCCTTCAATAATTTTATAGTGTAC
>DGQS01000132.1 GCA_002389785.1 Bacteroidetes bacterium UBA4408 | reverse complement strand
GAGTAGTTTAAATAAATTATAGAGCAAGGTAACGGAGGTTGTTTTTCCGTTAGTTCCAGTTACTCCAACTAGTTTGAGCTTTTCAGAAGGATTTTCGTAAAAATTTGCTGCTACAATTGCAAGGGCTTCACTCGTATTTTTAACTTTTATGTAGGTAACTTTTTTGTCTTTTTGATCAGGTATATCCTCACACAAAATTGCAATAGCACCTGTTTGTATTGCCTTTTGAATAAAGGCATGACCGTCTGAAACTTCACCTCTGATCGCTACAAAAAATGAAAAACGCTCTACTTTCCGCGAATCAAAACAAATAGATTCAATCGCAACGTTGGTGCTACCAATCACCTCTTCAATACGAGTTTTGTAAAGTATGTCGCGCAATAATTTCATTTACGATAATTCTATAATTACTTGTGTTCCTTTATTCACTTTGGTTCCGGCTTCAGGCAATTGTTTCGTTACCGTTCCTTTGCCTGAAATTTTTACCATCACACCTGCATTTTCGAGCAAATAAATAGCATCCTTTAAACCCATACCAACTACATTGGGAATTCCACTTTTACTAGTTGTTCTGGCAGCCAAAGCAATGCCTTTAGCATCACTGCTAGTTGTTACCCATTCAGCGTTTCCACTTTTATCTTTTTCACCAAGTTTTAACTTTGTGGCAACCAATGTCAAATCAGATTTATTTCCAGCCTTTGCAATGGGAGTTTTAAGTATTTGGCTGGTATCAGATTGTAGTTCCTTGTGAATTTCAGTACTCGTTGCATACACCTTATCTGCGATTTCACGGAATACAGGACCGGCAACATCGTTACCGTAATACACTTTTTGAGTAGGCGCATTCACTACTACTATGCAGGTATACTTTGGGTTGGTTGCAGGAAAGTATCCAACTAAGGATGCTTGATAACTCACTTTTCCCTGATATTTATACCCGTAAGCTTTGTTATAAATTTGAGCTGTGCCGGTTTTAGCAGCAATTTTATAATCTGCCGAACGCAGGTTAGTTGCAGTACCTCGTTCAACTACTCCTTCGAGCATTTTTTTTGCATTGCGTATGGTTTCCTTAGAACAAATAGATGGATTCAATACTGCTGTTTGAAATGATTTCACCAGTTCGCCTCTTTTTCGAATTTCCTTAACAAAAATTGGTTTCACCATCTTGCCATCGTTTGCAACAGCATTGTAAAAAGTTAGAATTTGTAAGGGTGTCATACGCGATTCATAACCGGTTGACATTACAGGCATAGTAACAGGACTCCAAGTTTTATCTTTCGTATTTTTAATATATGGCCAACCTTCCCCGGTTATGTCGAGATTTAATGGATTATTTAAACCCATTTTATATAAACGATCAATAAATTTTTGTGGTGTTTTAGCGTAGTATTTCGAAATTACCTTGGCTACACCCACATTCGAAGACTTTTCAAAAACCTCTTGCAAAGTAATTTTACCATACCCACCTTCATGTGAATCTCTAATGTGATGATCGTAAAAAACGACATCGCCATCTTCTGTATCCACTATTTCATCCAAATTGGTATAACCATCTTCCATAGCTGCAATCAATGAAGCTAGTTTAAAAGTTGAACCGGGGTCAGTACTTTCACCAATAACATAATTGTATGTTTCGGCATAATTTGTTGAATCAATTTTCTTAAGATTAACTATTGCTCTAATTTCTCCTGTTGAAACTTCCATCAATGCCGCACATCCATGATCGGCTTGTTGCTTTCTTAGTTGAGTTAACAAAGCATGATGCGCCACATCTTGAATGTTAACGTCAATCGTAGTATAGATGTCGCTGCCATCAGTTGCTTCAATATCATCTTCCTTGTGCACAGGTGCCCAATTATTGCCCGAAATTTTTTGCATTAATCGCTTCCCGGAAACTCCTTTTAAATAATTATTAAATGAGCCTTCAATTCCAACAGGTTTAATTCCCTCTCGCTGATAACCAAGGGTTCGAGCTGCCAACTCACGGAATGGCATTTCCCTGCGATTGTTTTGAATACACATTAAACCACCCTTGTATTTTCCCATTCGAAACAATGGAAATGTTCGCAAGGTTTTTACATCTGAGTAACTCACTCCCTTTTGTAAAAAAAGGTAACGCTCCTTTTGTTTGCGTGCGCGAACTAACAATCGCTTGTATTCCTTTTGGCTACGATCCTGAAACAATTCTGATAAGCACAACGCCAGCGAATCCACGTTCTTAGCAAATAATTTATTCGTAATTGGACCTGCACAAACATCCATTCGTATTTCGTAAATCGGAACAGATGTAGCCAATAAACTTCCGTCATTACTAAATACATTTCCTCTTGAAGCTTCAATATTAAAATAGGTGGTAGTTAGTTTTTGGGCTTTTTCTTTCCACTCCTGACCTTGAACAAATTGAATTTTTACCACGCGTATAACAATGAGGAGCGCGAAAATGCTCATCAATAAATACACAAGGTAAATTCTCCACAATATGTCTTTTCTGGCTTCCACTTATTTTACTTCTGAAAGTTTGTTTGAATTTTGATCAGTATTTTCTTGCACCTGCTCTTCTTTTTCAATAATTATCTTTTTAGGAGCTACAACTGATTCTTTTATTCCTAAATTCATTTCAGCGGCGGCACGTGCAACTTCTGATTGTTTGCTGATGAACATTAAATCTGATTTAGAAGTAATGTATTCAGACCGCAATTCCTTTATTTCATTGGTTACGGAATTGGTTTTACGAAGTATTTTTTCGGCATAATACGTATTCGATATGTACACAATAGCAACAAATACTAAGAAAAATACAAATGGAACTTGCTTTACCGCACTTGCATTGGTAAGAAAGTTTCCATTGATGAAATCGATTATTGGGCGATCCTTTTTGCCAGATTTTTTAGGGGAGCTTGCCACAGATGAAGTAGTTGCTTCATCATTTATTCCGTTTTCAATACTAGTTGGCTCCTTAATTTCTGCCATTAAATTTGAGTTATAATTTTTCTGCTATTCTTAATTTTGCACTTCGTGATCGTGAATTTTGTTCCATTTCAACTGCTCCCGGTATTACTGGCTTTTTCGTAATCAGCTCAAACGGAACTAAACTATTTCCAAAAAAATCTTTCTCTACTTCTCCTTCAAACTTTCCTTTCCTCATAAAATGCTTTACCAATCTGTCTTCCAAAGAGTGATACGAAATCACTACCAATCGTCCACCTTTATCGAGCACTTCTAAACTTTGCACCAACAACTCCTTTAATACTTGCATTTCATTGTTTACTTCAATCCGCAAAGCCTGAAAAACCTGTGCTAAATATTGATTCTCTTTCCCTCTGGTTACCAATGGAGCAATGATATTTTTCAACTCACTTACTTTGTTAATAGGTTTCAACTTTCGCTCATGTACAATTCGGTAAGCAAGTTTTGAGGCATTCGGAATTTCACCATACACTTTAAAAATTTCCTTCAATTGCTCTTCCGAAAATTCATTCAATACCATCTTTGCCGTCTTTTGCGAATTGGTATCCATACGCATATCGAGTTCAGCTTCAAAGCGGGTTGAAAAACCTCTTTCGGCCGTATCAAACTGATGACTTGAAACTCCCAAGTCGGCCAAAATTCCGTTTACCGGTAAAGCATTGTGCAGGCGTAAATAATTTTTGAGGTACTTAAAATTTTGTCTCACAAAAATTAATTTGTTTGTGTCAGCTTTATTTTTTTCAGCTGCTTCATCCTGATCAAAAGCTATTAATCGCCCCCCTTTAAGTTGAGCAAGTATTGCTTTTGAATGCCCTCCACCTCCATAGGTAACATCTACATAGGTACCATTGGGGTCGATTTTCAATCCTTCAATACATTCATTTAAAAGAACGGGTTGGTGGTACATCATTTAATTTTCTTGCTGAGAATTACCACCCATTACTCTCTCTGCAAGTTGTGCAAAAGCATCAGGATCGTAGCCTTTCATAACATCCTTATAGGCTTTGTCTGACCATATTTCAATTTTATTTAAGCTCGATGTGAGCACGATATCCTTCTTAATTTTTGCAAACTCAGCCAAATGTTTTGGAAGCAAAAAACGATTCGTTGCATCCAATTCAACCGTACTTGCTCCATTCGTATATTGACGAATAAAATCGTCGTTCTCTTTGCGAAAGCGGTTGAGTTTACTCAAATCGCGCACTATTTCTTCCCAAGCATCCATTGGATACAACACCAAACATTTTTGAAAAACACTTCGGTTTATTACAAACTTTTCCCGCAACTCAGTCGGAAATTGTTTATACAACCCGGCCGGCATCATCACTCTTCCCTTCACATCCATCGTACACTGAAATTCGCCTATGTAGTTCGTCATTACTGGTGTTTCGCTTCGAGCGGTAAATTTAAAACAATTTTTACCACATTTTGACACTTTTTACCACTTTTGTTCAAAACTTTTTGGTTATTAACTGTTTGAGGCTCATTTTTTTCACAATAAAATTCCACGTAAGCCTTTGTTTAAAAGGATTTCAAGAATTTGGGTAGAAAGTGGGAAGGATTTTGGAGTTGTTGCATTTTTGCCACAGCAGAAAGGAATAAGTTCTTTTCTACCAAAATGAGGAGGTTCAATTTTCCATTTCAAAAAGAACAGCCTAAGTATTCTAAGAAATACGTGGAAATAAAAAAGGTTTCAAAAATTGCTTTTCTGAAACCTTTTACTTTTTGAAATATTAAATGCCTTAATTCTTCTTGGCAACAAATAAATTAAATCCAAGTCCAAATGTAATTCGCAGTTCTTGCAAACTTACTATAGCCGGTGCATTTGAATTTAAATTGCCATAAACATATCGGCCTTCAGCGAACAAATGAGCAAATTGTTGAAAATAATAATTGAAACCAACACCCACAGAACCCAATGGTGCGATACTACCACTATAGGCAACCCGTTCGGCTGATAAAATTAAATTTTGCCTATTTTCATTACCTATCGCATAGGCACTCGCATAAGCAATACCTGGTTGAAAAACCAGATACGGATCTAAGTGATTGGAAGTTTGAAAGTGATACAATCCACCAAGCATCACAGAATAATAATCTTTCAAGTAGCTAGGTGCAATTACTGATTGTTTCAATCCTGCTAACCAGTTTACATCACCACGAATCGAAATTCTTGAATCGAGATAATACTCCAAATTCCCGTTTAGATGCACTGTGTTTGCCCCAGTTTTATGCAAGCTTCCCGCTATAATGGATGCATCTGCTCGCACGAGATGTTTGCAAATGTATTGCCCTGATCTATTTTGTGCAAACAGACTATTAACAAGCAATAGCATTAAGTACAAATTTGCTGTTTTCTTCATAGCACCTATATTTAATGTTTACCTATTTAGTTTCTTCCACGATTTGCTTGCCCCCACATGTCAAACAATTTTACATTTAGACTTAGATTTATTAACAAATGCCCTTCTACTCCCGATACATTTTGCTTTTCAATTTCAACAAATGTTAGTTGATCCACTTGCGTAACGTGTGCATGTATATCTTGGCCAATATGCATCATATACTGCCCCGTTAAAGAAATATCGGTTTGATTAGTGATGTTGTAATGCATGCCACATCCGGCTTGCACTGCACTACTTAATCGGTCTTTAAAATTAGTTGCTCCATTTTGTGACACTTTTGTATAATCAAAACAATGTCCGGCTAGTACATAAGGTGTAATTCTACCCCTTATCATTTCGCAGTTAAAAGGATAGGCCAACACGCTCCACCCAATATGTCCATCGGTTCTACGTGCAACATTTTGAATATTTGTTGTGAGATAATCCGCATACCAATCTGTATTAATACGCTTACTTAAACGAATACGAAATTGTCCTCCATATCCAAAACCCATAGCACCATCATCACTAAATGCACTCGCTGTATTACGCACTCCTAGTTGAAAGTAACCACTCTCTTTATCTAATTTGATTTTTGTTTGTGCCATTCCCAATAATGGAAGAAGCAACAATAATTGAATGAGCTTTTTCATAGTTTAGGGACTTTAATGTGTATACTATATAAAACTCAAACTTGAATTTTTTATTTTATAATGATCTGCATTTTTGATAATTCAATTTCAAGTACCATGTTTATTTGGCTTGTACCGACTATTACCTTCATCAAAGTTCTAGCGGTGTTAGCCTTCATTTTGTGTTTAGTCCCAACTTTTTAGAACATAACTTCTAAAATTGGCTGCAGAAAATAAGTTGGAGTGAATACGTGGAACTATTATTTTAATATTCTATCGAATACGAAACCAATAGATGACTTTGATTGCTATTTAAAATTGAATCAAAAAAAAAATTCTTCTCCTTCATTTTTCAGTATTGAAGATAAAATTTCTGTACAACCAGAATCAAAAATTATCTTTACAAAAAAAACAACAAACACCTACGTGTCTTCACCTTTAAGTAATACACAACTAATTAAAACGGAAGCTAAACGCTTAGGATTTGACTATTGCGGAATTTCTAAAGCTGCATTTTTGGAAGAGGAAGCTCCTCGTCTCGAAAATTGGCTAAAAGAAAACAGACACGGAAAAATGCACTACATGGAAAATTATTTCGATAAGCGCTTAGACCCTCGTCTGCTTGTTGATGGTGCTAAATCAGTAATTTCCCTTTTACTAAACTATTATCCTTCGGATGAACAACACGATAAATCTGCTCCCAAAATTTCAAAATACGCATACGGCAAGGATTACCATGAAGTGATTAAAACAAAACTAAGAGCATTGCATGAATTTATTTTTGAAAAAATCGGCGAAGTTGGTGGAAGAGCTTTTGTTGATTCAGCTCCGGTAATGGATAAAGCCTGGGCTAAAAAAAGCGGACTTGGGTGGATTGGTAAAAATGCCAATTTAATTACTCCAAAAAATGGTTCCTTCTTTTTTATTGCTGAATTAATTGTTGATATAGAATTGGAATACGATGGTGCAATTAAAGACTATTGTGGTACTTGTACCCGTTGCATCGATGCATGTCCTACCGAGGCTATAACCGAACCACATAAAGTGGATGGAAGTAAATGTATTTCCTATTTTACTATAGAATTAAAAGACGCAATACCTCAGACAATGAAAGGCAAATTTCAAAATTGGGCATTTGGCTGCGATGTTTGTCAGGATGTATGTCCTTGGAACCGCTTTTCGACTCCACACAATGAACCCTCATTTGCGCCAAATAGAGCTTTACTGGATATGAGTAAAAATGAATGGGAAGAAATTACACTTAATGTTTTTCAAAAAGTATTTAAGAATTCAGCCGTAAAAAGAACTAAATATGAAGGCTTAGTTCGTAACCTGAAATTTCTTAAACAAAACGTCTGAAAACCTCTTTGATAATAGGACCGTACTGATTTCCAAAAGTGGCAAGACACCATACTTTTAGCATAAGCGCCTCATCTTTTTTTAACCATTTTATTCCTTTTAGTAATTCCTTCTTAAAAAGCTTTCTATCGAAACTCACTTTTTCCAAGGTGAGCTTTGTTAACTCAAACATGTACTAATAATTTGTAGTGAATACTAAATTTCAATTTTCCTATATCTAATACGCAAAGTTAACCGCCTGGGTTACTAAAAAAAGTAGAATAATGTTAAGAATGCGCAAAACACAGTATAGCAACTGTTTATTTTTTGTTTTCAAAAGAATAAACCTATTTTCCTTCTTCTCCCCATCGATACGAATCTTGCTGTAACCCCGCTAAATCTATTGCACGGTTTACTACAGTGGCAGCAAGTTCTTCAAAGGTTTTAGGAAGGCTATAAAAGGATGGACTTGCAGGACAAATTATTCCGCCTGCTTCTGTTACTGTTTTCATATTGTTAATATGAATTAAACTCAGCGGAGTATCGCGTGTTATTAAAATTAATTTTCGTCGCTCCTTCAACATCACATCAGCAGCCCTTGTAGTTAAATCATTTGAAATACCCGATGCAATACGCGCCAATGTTCCCATACTGCAGGGACAAATAATCATGCTCGAATACTTCGACGAACCGGATGCAAATGGTGCAAAAAAATCACTTTGGGAATAAATTTTAAAAGGCAGCTTTTCAAAGTTAGAATTTTGCAATTCAAATTTCCAAACATCTTTTGCATTATTGCTCATTACAATTCCTACCTCTGACAATTGCGTCGAAAGTTTCTGCAACTTATCCAACAACACTTTTGCATACACTGCGCCACTGGCACCGGTTATTGCAACAACCAACTTTTGCTTTTCCATAGTTTAAAGTTCATAGCGCAACATCAAATACATAGCTGTATTGTATTGCCCACGGTTTAATTTATACTGTATACCGCTATAATGATTTCTGATTGGAAGCAGCGAATTGCTAAAGCGCCAACTAGCCCAAATTCGCCCTCCCAATTTATAAGACACACCGGCACACACACTCGTTTCGGTTTTTTTGAAAGGCCTTGCCTCTGGTGAACTAGCAGGAAATTCACCCAATACATCGCGCACTTTGGAGTGAACCAAATACCCTAGTGATGCACCCATTTCAATCATTAGTTTTTTTCGTTTCAGTTTGTATAAAAGTGGTACTTCAATATAATCCACTTTTAATTGATAAAAGGCTTTTCCCTTTGCTAAATCTTCTCCTTGCTGACTACCCTTTTGCACATATATCATTTCCATCTCAACAAAACTACTATCCTTTACCTGCAAATTAACTGCAGCTCCACCCATTATTCCCACCTTATGAAATCCTCCTAAATTATCGCCCGAAACCTGACTTGTAGTTGCTCCGGCTAAAAATGCAAGCTTAAAATTTTGCGCTTCTATTTTAGTAGATATTGCTATCAATAAAAAAAAGGTGACTATTTTGTATAACATCACTAACAAAAATTTGTTTGATTCGATTTGCAAAATTGAACTTGTTACCCTACTTAAATCTTGTTCAACCTTCAAGTCTTCCCGTTCAGTAATTCCAATTACAAATTAAACCAATTCTAACAAACAAGCGCCTATTTTAGAAGTATAAAGAATAAAAACAATTCAGTATTTACCTCTAAAACACACTGAACATGAAAACACACAAACAACTTCTCTACTTTGCGCTCCCTTTGTTTTTGCTTTTTACTTCAAAAAGTTTTGGGCAAAATTACAGCTATAAAGGAATGTACGTGTATACTTTAGATTCAATTCTAAACGATGCCAGTGGTAAAACACAAGACGTATTGTTACGCTATTGTCGCGACAGCTCAATAAATGCACTTACATTAAGTGTTGGTGCTCTTAATTTACATACCAGCCCAAGTTACGTCACTAAATTGTCCTCCTTCATGAAAAAAGCTAAAACGCGTTATGGTATAAAGTACTTTTCAGCCGTTTTTTCAGACTACAACACTTTAGTTAACGAAATTCACTTTTATCAAAATAGTAGAACAGATACACTCGAAAAATTTTCCTACTACAATTACGAGTTTGAATATTGGAACAATAATTTTTATACTTCTACCGGAACCGGAGAAACCGATTATTGCACTAAATATTTACAACCCGAAGGATTTAGTTGTGATTCAGTTGGGGCCTGGAACTACTTTAAGAAATATATAAAAAGAGTGGACTCTTTGGCTCAGGCCGATAATATTCTATCGTCACTATATATCGGTGTAAAAAGTAAAGACACCTTAAAAAATCGCTTTATTGCTAACACTGTTGATTTAATAATGATAGCCTGTTATAAATCATCCCCAACAGATTTATATCAAACCAATACAACCGGAAAGTTAACAGCCTTTTCAAAAGCCAATCATAAAGTAAATGTGATTCCAATTTTTAGCAGCCTGAGTCAAAGTGCAAGCGAAAATTTAAAAATTTGGTTAAAAGTACCTCCCACCGGCAAACACTCGGAAGCATCTGCAATGCCCTATTTCATGAGTGAATACAACGATCCGGCAAATTTGAGCACTGCCATTAGAAGCAAGTTAAATATAATCGGATATCAATGGTTTAAATATGGAGGAATGCCAAAAGATTCAACTTTTACGGCCATCACAATTACCCCCACTGGCTTAGCTGCAATTCCATCCAACACCGGTGCTACACTTTCTTGGACAACAATTGCTAATGCAACACAGTATACAGTTTGGTATAGTCCTGCTAATAGCTTTAACTGGACTAAAACCACAGTAAACTCAGCAACTGCTACAATCAATGGATTAACCTCAGATAGCCCCTATCAATTTTTAGTTTACGCAAAAACCAATAATGGAACCACAGCCAGTTCACTTGTATATCAATTCAGCACTACATCAACTCAAACAACAAATTGTGCACTAGCCACTGGTTTAGCAACTACTGCAATAGGAGCAACAACTTGTACATTAAATTGGATTCCCGTAAATGGAGCCAGCACATATACCGTGAGGTATAAAGAAACAGCAGTAAATACATGGTTTACACTTACTTCTACTAGTAACGCCAGTGTATTAACTAATTTAACAGCGAATACAGTTTACGAATTTCAAGTGCAAACCAATTGTACTAGCGGAAACAGTAGTGATTTTACTGTGTCAACACTATTTAGCACAACTGCACTACCCTGTTTAGCACCAGGTAATATTGGTTCGAGCGCAATAACTACTAATTCTGCAACTATTTCATGGACTGCAGCAACAGGGGCAAGTAGTTATACTCTCGAATATAAAACCGTGGCCGGATCTACCTGGCAAACAGTAAGTACTACCTCTTTAAACAAACAGATCAGTTCACTAAGTGCGGCTACAACTTACACGTATCGTTTGCAAACAGTTTGTAATACAACACTAAGTGCTTACAGTAGCGACTATCAATTTACAACATCCACCGCTGTTTCAACATGTGCCGTCCCAACGGGTTTAGCAGCGAATTCGGTATCATCAACTTCTGCAAGTATATCTTGGACAGACGCAGGAGGAGCAGCTACCTATAAAATTCAATACCATAAAGTAGGATCGTCAGTCTGGACCACCAAAACTGTTAGTGGACTTACCTATACCTTAAGCTCTCTGAAATCGTCTACCAATTATGAAGTAAAAATCCAGCGTATTTGCAGTTCGAACTTAAGTAGCTCTTACAGCAGTTTATTGAGTTTTAAAACGCTAAGTTCATCTGCAAAAGTTGCTGCCAAAACCACTGCATTACGAAGTAATCAAGGTATCACACTACAATGGAATGTAAATGATGAAGTTTCAGGTGACTATTATTTATTAGAAAAATCAGAAGATGGAATTGAATTTGATCCATTTCGAAAAATTTTTGCAGAAGCCGACCGATTCAATGGTTCAATCTACGAAATTACCGACGACAGTTATGTGTACGAAGTTCAGCACAATTCGGTATGGTACAAACTTTCATTGGTTGATGAAAATGGGAATCAACTGGTGCTTGACACACTAGAGATTAAACCTAAGAATGAATTTGAAAATATATTTAATATCTATCCCAATCCCAATTCAGGAGAACAAATTAACTTAACATTACAACTTCAACAAAAAGAAGAACTGTTGGTTGTTTTAATCGACATGTTAGGAAATCAAGTATATTCTAAAGTGATCATAACAAATGATAATGGAACAGTAGCAACCGCAATAAATCCTTCACAAGAACTTGCAAAAGGCTGCTACCAGGTAATTGGTTATTCTTCCACTAAAACTTTAAGTCAAAAATTAATTATTCAATAATCTCATCTAACTCATTATTACAAAAGGAACTCTATCGGGTTCCTTTTTTTGTGCTTTAAGGTAAAATTGGCTTGTGTAACCGTATTAAAAAATTTACCTTAGCTTCCTCTAAGTAATATTAAAGTGTATGAAGGTTGACGTAAGGAAAAAAGTGGGTAGCTATGCCTGTAGTTTATTTATTTTCCTGAGCTTATTTTTTTCAACAAATTCGACTGCTCAATTTTACAATGGGCTTCAAATGGAATTCGGTAAAAACAGAATTCAATACAACGACTTTTTATGGCAAAGTATGAAGTTCGAAAAATTCGATACTTACTTTTATTTGGGAGGTAAGGAACTTGCTGTTTTTACTGCCGAAGTGGCTCAAAAAAACATGGAAGAACTTGAAAAACTCTTTGACTATACCATCGACGAAAAAATCCAGTTTGTGGTGTACAATAAGTTATCCGATTTTAGACAAAGCAATATTGGTATTGGAATCAGTGATAATTTTAACATTGGAGGTCAAACACATCTTGTTGGATCAAAAGTGATTATTTACAATGAAGGAGATCATAAAAAACTTGAACAACAAATTAGGGCAGGAATTGCGGATGTGTTGATGAGTCAAATTATGTACGGTGGAAACTGGAAAGAAAAACTCCGAAACAGCACCTTATTAAATTTACCCGATTGGTACGTAAAAGGCTTGATTCAATTTGTAGCGGAAGACTGGAATCCAGACATTGATAACAAAACAAAGGATGGAATTATAAGTGGGAAATTCAAGAAGTTTAATCGCCTGGAAGGAAATGATGCACTGAATGCCGGACATTCGCTTTGGAATTACATTGCTCAAACCTACGGGAAATCGGTAATTCCAAACATATTATACATGACTAGTGTAAGTAGAAATATGGAAAGTGGGTTTTATTTTGTTATTGGAAGTTCTCTAAAGAATTTATTCCGGGATTATCAAAATTACTATGAAAGTAAATATACTTTAACCGAGAGAAGTACTCTTAGTCCCACTAAAGAATTTGGTGGAGTTAAAAAACCAAAACAACCAAAGAAAATAACCCAGTTTAAAATAAGTCCGGATGGAAAATTTGCTACTTATGTTACCAACCAAATGGGTCAATATAAACTGTATTTATACAATTACGAAAAAGAGAAATCAAAGAAAATACTCAAAGTTGGTAAAAAATTAGAACGCATCAACGACTATTCTTATCCACTGGTAACCTGGCATCCAACCAGTTCATTGCTGGCTATTATCACCGAAGAAAAGGGAGAAGTTATACTTAGTTATTATGACATTGAAAAGAAAGAAAGAGTAAAGCGACCTCCTTTGTACGACTTTGATAAAGTGATTGATTTGGCTTACTCAGACGATGGTAAAAACATCGCATTCTCTGCTGTAAAAGATGGTAGCACGGATATTTATAACTATATCGTGGCAGCAAATAAAGCAGTTCCAATTACACAGGATTTATTTGATGATTTAAATCCTCGATTTATTAATAAATCTACGCAACTTATTTTTTCTTCAAACCGCAACGATGATACTTTGCGTATTGGCGACAATTATCAAAAACACCCTCCACGTGCGACGCACGATTTGTTTATTTATGACCTTGTAAAGAAGAATACCAACGTTTTAAAACGATTTACCAACAGTCCCGAAATAAATGAAAAAATGCCTGCGCAATTTGATAAAAATCGAATCACTTATTTAGGCGACAACAATGGCATTATTAATCGTTACCTGGCTCAATATGATAGCAGTATAAGTTATGTTGACACAACTGAACATTATCGTTATTTTACCATTATAAAACCCATTAGCAACTCTTCTCGAAACATCTTAGAATACGATATTAATCCGGAAACAAAAAAATACTCTCAAATAGTATTTTATAATAATCGTTACCGACTTTATGAAGGTCAGGATGCTGATTATAAATCGCAAAGCGATGTGAAATTGTATTCACCAAAACCGAACACAACAACGAATGAATTTGCTAATTCAGATACATTAGTGAAACCACGAAAGCACATCAAACCGGTTAAAGTATATGTTGAATCTGAAGATAATAAACGTCAACCGGGTCAAATCGATATTAACAATTACCGCTTTGAGTCGGAAGGAACATCGACAGTGAAAGATCCGGTTAAACCGGTTGAAAACTCAAATAAAGTTGTAATAAAAATTGGCGCAGAAAAAGATTCGGTGCAGTCTTCCAAAACAACCTTTATTTCCAATCAGTCTATTGAAATAAAACCAATTGTTGCAAAATCTGAATTTATTATTCCCAAACAACGCAACTATAATTTAATTTTTAATGTAGATCAAGTGGTGTCGCAACTTGATTATGGATTTATAAATTCAAATTATCAAAAATTTACAGGTAGTGCTGTGTATTTTAATCCCGGATTAAATGGATTAATTAAACTCGGTATTAGCGATCTTTTTGAAGACTATCGATTTGTTGGCGCTGTGCGACTTTCAGCTGATTTAAAAAGTAATGAGTTTTTTCTGAGCTACGAAAACCGTGTTCATCGCTGGGATAAACAATTGGTTCTGCACCGACAGAGTTTCCCTGTTGTCCGCAATTCAGGCGCTCCCAAAGTGCTGACACAACAAGCGAAATACCTACTTAAATATCCATTTAATGAAGTTGCAAGTATTCGTGCCAGCATTGCTTATCGAAACGATCGATTAACTTTTCTTTCGACCGATTTGCAAGGGTTACAAGAACCCACTCAATATGAAAATTGGGGTATAGCCAAGTTGGAATATGTTTTTGACAATACCATCAACAAAGGCTTAAATCTTTATAATGGAACCCGTTTAAAATTGTTTGGTGAATACTTCAATCAATTAAAACAAACCGAAGTTAACATGGCTGTGCTTGGTTTTGATATTAGAAATTACAAAAAGATTCACCGTAATTTAA
>DGQS01000188.1 GCA_002389785.1 Bacteroidetes bacterium UBA4408 | reverse complement strand
CGTTTGCATCAATTTGATAAAGTTGAAATTGTTCAAATTGCACATCCCGATAAAAGCTACCAAACCCTTGAAGAAATGCGCGAATATGTTGCAGGATTGATGCGTCAGCTGGAATTGCCATTTCGCATTTTAAAATTGTGTGGAGGAGATATGAGTTTTGCTTCTGCTTTAACCTACGATTTTGAAGCCTACAGTGCAGCACAACAAAAATGGCTCGAAGTAAGCTCAGTTTCTAATTTTGAAACCTTTCAAAGCAATCGCTTAAAATTACGCTTTAAAGAAGGAGATGCTAAACCTCAATTAGCCCATACCTTAAACGGAAGTGCCTTGGCATTGCCGCGTATTGTTGCTTCATTGCTCGAGAATAATCAAAGCGAAAAAGGAATTCGAATTCCTAAAGCCTTGGTGCCTTATACAGGTTTTGAATGGATTAATTAAGACCAATAACTTTGGTGGGGCATTTTTTACAAATAGTGGTATCTCGTTCTAAATAGCTGCGCCAATTACTTTAATGGCCTCACTCGACCAATTGCTAAATAGTCTTAAAAAAGCTCGGGTGCGGTTGATTTTAGTAAATTTGCCTGAGTCGAAATTGATTTTCTAATTCTGTACTTAAGTATTCCTTTAACTTACATGTATCAACTACTTCAAAAATTTACTTGCTTGCTTCTTGGAAGTTGCTTACTCATGGTAGCCTGTAATCAGCCCAATGCACAAAATATGGAGCGCATCAATCGTTTAAGTTTACAACTCGATTCAACCAACCAAGTAGTTGCTACCCTTAATTTTGAAGAAGAAGAAGCCAGAGCTCAAAAAATAAAACAGGATTTAGAATTTATACAAAGCAACTTTACGGATACACTTACGCAGCAAACAGCCATACTTTTAAATAGCTACAAAAGCATCAACGAGGAAGAGGAAGAAGAAAAAGCAACTGCAGGCAAGCAGGAAGTGATGCTGAAAAAAGAACTAGATTTTACAAAAATGCAATTGCTGAATTTGAAACACGATGCCGAAAAAACTGATTTATCAAAAGAGCAATTTGAAAAATATTTTGAATCAGAATCTACTGCAGTCAGTAAAATTTCGGCTTTTGTACTTTCAAAAAAAGCTGAATTTACCAGGCATGAAGCTCAGTTTAAACAATTGCAACCTAAGGTTCAACTAGTTATTGATAGTTTAAAAAAATGAAAACTATACGTGCTGTATTTGTATTTTGTTTGGTAGCATTATTCCCGGCTACACAACTCTTGGCGCAAGACGATAAAACCGAGCAATTGGCCATGCAATACTACAGTCAGGGCGAATTTGAAAAAGCACTTGCGCTGTATGAAAAATTGTTTAACCGAAATCCCGATGAGTTAAATTATTACCAGCATTATCTCGATTGTTTGCTCAGTACCAAAGATTTTAAAACTGCCGAAAAACTTGCTAAAAAACAAGTGCGTCGAAACCCGCAGGAATTGCAATACCGTGTTGATGTTGGCCGTGTGTTTAAAACAGCCGATGAACCCGATAAAGCAAAAAAAGAATTCGAAGGAGTAATAGCTGCGATGTCGCCCGATCAAAATCAAGTAATAAATGTTGCTCGCTATTTTATTGATTTAGGTGAAAACGACTGGGCAATGAAAACCTATCTGCGCGGTCGAAAACTGGTGGGTGAAGTGTATGGTTTTAATTTTGAACTGGCCGAACTTTATAATCAAAAAGGCGATTTTGAAAGTATGATCAAAGAGTACCTGGATGTGCTGGATATAAATAACGGCTATTTACAAAGTGTACAAAACGCTTTGCAAACTTCAATCGGAGATGACGAAGGAGGCAAGAAAAACAAATTGCTCAAAACTCAACTCTTAAAAAAAATCCAAACCAGCCCTGCGAATGTTACTTTTTCGGAGATGTTGATATGGCAATACATTCAAGAAAAGGATTTTGAATCGGCATTTTTTCAAAGTAAAGCACTCGAAAAACGACAACAATTGCAAGGGGCCAAAATTCTGCCATTGGCCAGTTTAGCTGCTGCAAATAAAGATTATGATATTGCCATCAAATGCTATCAATACATCATTGATTTGGGAAAAAATAGCCAGCATTATCATACAGCACGCATGGAAATGGTGAATGTGTTGAATACAAAAATTACCACCAATCCGGCATTCACTTCGGCTGATTTGATGAAACTGAAAAGTACTTATATTTCAACTATTGCTGAGTTGGGAAAATCGCCGACTACCTTGCCCTTAATTAAAGGCCTGGCACATTTGGAAGCATTTTATTTAGATAGGGCTGATACAGCAATAGATATTTTGAACGAAGCCATTGAAATGCCCAGAGCCGATGCTAAAAGCATAGCCGAATGCAAATTAGAATTGGCCGATATTTTATTGTTTACCGGAGAAATTTGGGAAACAACCCTGCTGTATTCTCAAGTAGAAAAATCCTTTAAAGAAGAACCCATCGGGCAAGATGCGAAGTTCAGAAACGCTCGCCTCTCCTACTACCACGGCGATTTTGAATGGAGCCGTGCCCAACTCGATGTATTGAAATCAGCGACTTCCAAATTAATAGCCAACGATGCATTAGACCTGTCATTACTGATAAGCGACAATACGGTTGATTCGAATTATATTCCTTTACAAATGTTTGCACGAGCCGATTTATTGTTGCTTCAAAACAAAGACAGCTTATCGTTGTTAACTTTAGATAGCATCAGCAAAGAATATCCAACACATTCGCTCGACGATGAAATTTTGTATAAGAAATATCAAGTCGCTTTTAAGAAAACGAATTTCGAAAAAGCAGCAACTTATTTAGAATTGATTCGCGAAAAGTATTCGAGCGATATATTAGGAGATGATGCTACTTATAAACTGGCGGAGTTATATCATTATCAATTTAAAAATTTAGAAAAAGCAAAGGAATACTACCAAGAAGTTTTAACGAATTATCCGGGAAGTTTATTTGTTTCCGAAGCACGTAAACGTTTTAGAAAACTGCGCGGTGATGCTATCGTAAATTAAATTTCAACCTGTTTACCAAAGCATTCCTTGTAAAATTTTATGCACCAAAATACACTAAGAGTATCTGTTGTAAGTTATATCAATTCGCTTCCCTTTATTTACGGACTCGAAAATTATACCGGGCCCAAAGCATTTAGTATCGAAAAGGATATTCCATCGGTATGCGCACAAAAATTACTCGATGGCAGTATAGATGTGGGATTGGTGCCGGTTGCCATTTTACCCCTATTACATCAACCCCAACTGCTTACAAAGTATTGCATTGGCGCCGATGGCGAAGTAGGTTCTGTTTTATTGTTGAGCGAGGTTCCTTTAGAAGAAATAAAAACGGTGTTGCTCGATTTTCATTCACGTACCTCAGTACAGTTGGTACAAGTTTTATTTCGTGAACATTGGAAACAGACTCCAACATGGAAAGCTGCAGAAGCAGATTTTATTTCTCACATTAAAGGAACAACAGCAGCCGTAGTTATTGGTGACCGTACCTTTGAATTAAAAAACAGGTTTGCTTACTCCTACGATTTAGCGCAAGCCTGGAAAAAATTCACCGGATTGCCCTTTGTATTTGCTGCTTGGGTGGCGAATAAAAAGTTGACCGATGAGCAACTTGATCATTTCAATGCAGCGATTGAATATGGAATATCCAATATTCAGGAAGTGATTAATCAATTGAACCAACAAAAAATTCCGGGTTTGAATGCATCACAGTACCTGACTGAAAATATACAGTATAACTTTGATGATCAAAAGAGACAAGGTCTTCAGCTGTTTTTAAACTACCTTCAATCTTACTAATTGTGTTATTTCACAATTAATTTTTGGGGTTCATTTTGAATTCCGGTGTTTACTTGAATAAAATATACACCCTTGTTCAAGCTACGTAAATCAATTGATTTGCTTAGTACACTTGTAACTTGTTCGCTTTGTAAAAACACCAATTCACCTAAAACATTCGTCACAACTACGGTTAACTTTCCACTATACAATGTTGGAAGTTGCAGTGTTATCAAACCATTTCCGGGATTAGGGTAGAGTAAAATATCATTCAAGTTGCTAAGTTCTTCCTTACCTAAACTTAGGAATGAAAAATAGCCGGGATCTGAATTACACAATTGTGCATCCGATACAATTACACTATACATTCCGTTTTGAAGCGGCACATAAGTAGCTTGTGTTGCACCCGGAAGTAAAGTATCGTTTAAATACCATTGATTTCCGCTTGCAGCTGAGCTTTGCAACTGATTAAATTGTTGAGTAATTAGCGGTGTATTTACCCGGTCTTTCACTTCAATGATAGAATTTGCTGTAGCTACACATTGATTAGTATCCGTAACAGAGTAATAAATTACGTTGTTTCCAACGCCGGCTGAATCCGGATAAAAAGTTAAGCCATTAACGCCGTTTCCACTGTATTGTCCACCTGCAGGCATTCCACCACTTAATTCAAAGGCCGAATCTTTTTCACAAACCGCAGCAAAGGAAGATAGTTTTACCAAAATAGGAGCAAAATGTTGCAACACTTTTTGAGAAGAGCGTGCACTGCATGTTGAATCTACTACCTCTACCGTATATGCTCCACTGCTTGTTGCTTGGTAAATTGAATCGCTAGCAAATGGAATAACCTGTGAATTTAAATACCATAAATAAGCAACACCTGCAGGTGCTTGAGCAGCAAAAGTGTAGGTACTACCTGCACAAATACTTACAGTATCAGCCGAAAGAACGATTGCTTGCAAGGCTCTATTTTGGGTTATCTTAAAGGTGTCGCTATAATTGAAGCAATTATTTAACTCCACTCGCAAGGAATAAAATCCTGAATCTGCAAGCAGTAATTGTGCATTACCAAGTCCAAGTGCTGCTCCGTTTTTATACCATTGGTAGTTGTAATTAATTCCTGAATAGGCGCTAAGTAAAACGGAATCACCACTACACAAATGTGTTGAACCTGAAATACCAATTGAATTATCGGGAAGGGGTTTCACACTCACTGATATTGCATTGCTGGCTTTCAAACAAAGGCTATCAGTAGTCACAAGTGTATAGTTTCCACTTTGTGTTGCAGTGTACCCTGTATCATTTTGCCCCAATAATGCGCTTCCATTTTTATACCATTGATAAGTATATTCAGGATTGGATGAACTAAACAAATACACCGATTCATTTTCGCAAAAGCTAGTGGTATCGGAAGCAAAAATTTCGCTTTGTGGTAAGGCATGAATTGAAACTTGAATCGTATTAGAATGACCTTGACAAGCTCCAAGATTAACCACTACAGAGTACTTACCTGAATCGGAAACTATGTATTTGTAATTAGTTGCACCAGCCAGTATTGTACTGTCTTTCATCCATTGATACGTGTAACTGATACCTTGTGCTACTTTTAACTGATATGATGTACCTGCACAAAGAACAAGGTTTGAATCGCCTGCAATAACCGGGGTAGGATTTGAGTTAAAAACAACTTGTACTGTATCATAAACTGTACAGTTTGCATTTTGTACTTTTAAGATATAACTGCCGGCAGCATCTACTTGCAAGCTGGATGAATCGGCGCCTACAAGTAAGGTGTCGTTTTTAAACCATTGATATAGATAGGTTGAATCGCTATATGCTTGCAATATTCCGTTTCCTCCATAACAAAAAGCCAAGCTGTCGTTTGCTTGCACAAAGGTTTTTGGTAAGTCATACAATTCGATGTGGATGCTTGGAGAACGTTTAGAGCAGCTATTTGCAGAAGTAATAAACGAATATTCACCTTCAGCGTAAGCTGCAAAAGTGGAATCATTTGCACCAGCTAACAAGCTATCGTTCAACAACCATTGATAGCTGTATCCGTTTACAGATGGCGCATGTAGCAGCTGATAATTGCCGCTGCAAAAACTATAAAGGCTGTCCTGAATTAATTCTGCCAATGGTAAAACATGCTCTTCTACTTCAATGAGTTGAGATTTCTTACTACATGAATTATCGCTGACTACCACAAAATAATATCCCGAATCGGCAACACTTATACTGGCAGCATTGGCAACATTGAGCAAAGTATCATTTTTGTACCACGAAAAATTTTGGCCTGCCAATGAATCAGCAAGTAGCGATATTAAACTACCTTCACAAACCACAGCTATTGCAGGAGATTGTATGTGAGCATTTGGCTTAGAAACTATTTTTACCTTTACTATGGACGAAATTGACTCACATCCAATTCGTTTTATTCTTACCTGATAAGCGCCTGAATCGGCAATTAATATTGAAGCAGAATTTGCATCCTGCATTTCTTGCCCGTCTTTCAACCATTGGTACTTAAAAGCATTACCTACTGAAGCAGATAATTGCACTGAGTCTCCTTCACAAATAGTCACCACCGAATCGGCCAAAATGTTTGCTATTGCCGGGGTATAAAACGTTGCCGGTGAACCTCCGATGCAACCTGCAAACCAATTATCGCCATTGTCTAAATCGGGATTGTTGTTGATCGATTCAAGTGTATAACCTTGTCCTGCAGGCAAGATAGGCCAAGGAGGCAACTTCGAAAATGTCATTGAAACATGCAACGAATCACGGTAATCGTACAAACGTAATAATTCACCGCTATTCGAAAAGGCAAAACTTAAGGGACCAATTACATTGCTGTTATAATTGAGGTCAAACGACTCATGTCTGGGCGTAGTGCGATGTGAATGATGTTCATCACTATGTCCATGATGATTGTGTATTTGATCGGGTTCATAAATCGCATCAAACTTTGCTAAATCTTCTGCTAAAACCAGATGAGAATTCGCTTCAATCACGGTTCCTAGTGGAAAGGTAAAAGTGTGCAAATCATCGTTATCTCTGAATTTCCAGCCACTAAGGTCTATGTCAACCGAATCGGGATTATGGAATTCAACCCAATCGCCGGCATCAGCTGAATCGGACGATTGGTAATTAATTTCACTAAAGGTAATGTGTGGAACAATGGAAGATCCTGTAAAATATGCAACAACCGAATCAGAGGAAGTAAAATTAATGCGAATGGTTTGAGTAGAATCAGTAGCACTAATCGAATTATTCGTACCCCAATGATCGAATGCATAACCGGGATTTGGAATAGCAGTAATACTCACCGGATTTCCTTTAAAGTAAGTACCTTTCCATGGTAACGAATCGGGAACGATGGTGCTAATTTGAATTCTTCCGGCACCGGCAGGTTGTGCATCTAAGGTTAAAACAACTTGCCCGTTTAAATTAAAATTGCTTTCAATGTGATTCAAGGCACGTTGCGGGCGTTTGTTTGTAAAGTTTATGAGTCCGGCTATATTTTGTGCCCAACTGCTATCACTACCGCCCCAACGAGCAAATTGTTGCGGCATGTCCATAGCAATGGAATCGCGCATTTGGTAGGCAATCTTACGAACATTTGCAGGATAATAAATGGTATTAATTAAATCCGCATAGCGGTTGATAAAATAATTTTTAAAGATAGGATTGGCAACCATTGCATTAAACAAATCGCTTTGGTAACAGTTGTCAACAGGAG
>DGQS01000202.1 GCA_002389785.1 Bacteroidetes bacterium UBA4408 | reverse complement strand
TAAAATCGTAATAATCGCCACCCACTTGCTGATGTGGTTGATAATAAGCTGCAATTTCTAATTTATCGTCGTTAGGTAAAGAGCTTGGAAATAGCATGGACTGCATTTCGGAAGCCATTTTCATTTCCTTTTTTTCTCCTTCTTGACGAATATTTTCAAGTGTTAGCTTTTGATTTTCGATGGCAACCAAAATAATGTTGGTGAGCGTTTGTATAAAGGGTAAGTGCTTAATCGTTGGACTCATCTCCAATTTATCTTCATCCAAATCGCCAATTAATAAATAAGCGATGGCTTTAGAATTGTGAAAAACCGGAATTACCACATCAAAACTATCTGAATTTCCATAGACATTAATTTCGGTAATTTCTTTAAACTTTAGTATGTTTTCATCAAATTGTATATCGTCTTCAACAACTTGTTCCATGCCCTTTTTCAACACACAAATCCAGTCGGAGGCATGGATAAAAAGAGCCAACTTACCAATTTTAAGGTCGTTAACTAAGATATGTTCATAGATGGTAAATAATTCCTGTGTACCTACGTTGCTGTTAATCGCCTTGGTAATTTCGAGTAGCGATTTAAGCTTAAGGTTATTCATTTTTCTGCGAGAAAGTACACCTTCGCCACGTTCTTTAGCTTCGTCTTTCTTCATACAATTACTACAAAAGGTAAGTTATACTTATTGGTTTTCGTTTTCAAACAATTCATTTATGCGCTTTAAATAAGCTATTTCTTTCATCTTGTTTCTCGCATCCTGCACCGGTGAACCAAAATAGGTTTTATTTCCCTCAATGCTTTTTCCTACACCTGATTGACCAAGTACTACAGCACCTTTGCCTATAGTTAAATCCTTTTGAACACCTACTTGTCCCCATAAGGTTACTTCATCTTCAATTACAACCACTCCGGCAACACCAACTTGAGCAGCCATCAGGCAATTTTTTCCAACAATTGTATCATGGCCAATGTGAATTTGATTGTCGAGTTTGCTTCCTTTTCCGATTCGAGTATCTCCCGAAACTCCTTTATCGATGGTGCAAAGGGCGCCAATTTCAACATCGTCTTCGATTACAACACGTCCGCATGAATACATTTTATCGAAACCGGTAGGTCGCTTTTTAAAGTAGAAGGCATCAGCGCCAAGCACGGTGCCGGCATGAATCACCACGTTGTCGCCAATTACTGTATGATCGTAAATACTAACATTGGAATGAATTAAACAGTTTTTTCCAATTTGAACTTCTTCTCCAACAAACACTCCCGGTTGCAGTATTGTACCGGCTCCTATTCTAGCTGTATTACTAATGAACTGAGTGGCGGCAGTAAAAGTTCGGAAATGTTTACACAAGTAAACATAGTCGCGAAAAGGATCATCGGATAAAATAAGAGATTTACCTTCAGGGCATTCAACTTCTTTATTAATAAGTATAGTAGTTGCCTTTGATTGCAGGGCTTTGTCGTAATATTTAGGATGGTCGACAAAGGTTAAATCACCTTTTTCAACCATATGAATTTCATTGATTCCGGTAATCTCAAAATCGGCAGAACCAACATATTTTGCATTAATTAATTGTGCTATTTTCTGTAAGGTTTGTGATGGAGCTAATTGCATGAGTAGTCGTAATTTTGGAACTCTAAAGTTACTATTTATATATTAAAAAAGGCTAACCCCAACTTGGAATTAGCCTTATCTTTCATTTTGATACTTTTATTTAACACGCTCGCTGTAGCTAAAGGTGCGTGTATCAATTTTAATTTTATCGCCTTCATTACAAAACAAAGGAACATTAATAATAGCACCGGTTTCAACAGTGGCTTGTTTCAATGTGTTGGTAGCTGTATCGCCTTTTAAGCCGGGTTCGGTGTAGGTAATTACCAATTCAACAAATGTCGGAGGTTCAGCTGCAATGGGTAATTCGTTTTCAAATGCCACTTTAACTTCCATGCCTTCTTTCATGAAATTTAAACCTTCGCCAAATAAATTTGAAGGAATTTCCAATTGCTCAAAAGTTGCATTGTCCATGCACACTATATTATCGCCCTCAGCATAAATGTATTGCAACATGCGGTATTCAACACGTGCTAATTCAACTTCTTCACCTGAACGAAAACGATACTCAACCGATTTTCCGGATTTAAAGTTTTTCATTTTAGCCTGATAAAATGCTCTTAAGTTACCAGGAGTGCGGTGTTGATATTCAGTAATTAAACACAATTCATTGTTGAAACGAATAAATGACCCTACGCCAATATCTGAAGTTGTTGCCATAATTATAATTTTAATTTTTTTTTATTTAAATGTAAGCTAAATGTGTGAATGTGCAAATGTAAATCAATTGCAGTAAGGCGAATTTTAAGGTACTTTTATTCCTTAAAACCAACCAACACATAATTACACTCGAGCAGCTGATAGGTCTTGTTGTTGATGAATTGTTGGCTAAATACTTGTTTTAATTGGGTAAGTTGATTTCGCTGATTGGAACTATCTACTACAAAGTTAAAATACACTAGTCCGGCTGCAGTGAGTCTATTTTTTAAATGCTCAATAAAAGAAGCCTGAAGTAGCTCATCAGGTACTTCTATTTCATGAAAAACATCCACCACAATTAAATCGTACTTTTCTTTTGTTGATTGAATGTATTCTTGAGCATCTTGTTCATAAATTTTGCAATCAGGTATACTCGCCAGCTTAAAATATTGATGTGCCAATTTTATAACTTCTGAATCAAGTTCGACCCCGGTAATAGGGCAATTCATTTTTAATTCATTGCGTAAAATATGCGCAACACTACCGGTTCCAAACCCAAGTAGCAATGCCGATTTAATATTTTTCTTAGCGAGTTGGGTACGTGAAAATACTTTTTGAAAAACCTTGTGCAAATTTCCAAAAGAGTAATTTGCTTTTCCCGAATTCAACACTAATTTTCCATTGTTTAAAACAACTTTTAGCTCTCTGTTGTGCTTCGATGAAGTGCGAATTACTTCACGTTCGATTATAAAACTGGAAATATAAAAAAGTGCATTTTTAAACATGAAACAAAAATGATTGCCACAAGATACTAAACATGCAATTATTCAACTGCCTTCAATTGTGAAACAACTGAGGTTTTGTCGATAAAACCGATATTCTTCCATACCTGAGTATTGTTTTTGTATAATAATAATACCGGAAGGGCATCTATTTGTAGTGATTTACAAAGCGTCGGATTTTCATCTGCATTAATTCGAAGCACCTTAACCTTACCTGCATATTCCCGAGTTAATTCATCCAGATAAGGCTTCATTTTTTTACATGGAACACACCAATCGGCATAAAAATCAACCAATACAGGTATGGAAGAAGTTACCAAGGTTGTAAATTGTTCGCTGGTCATTCCAGTTTTTTCAGAATTCCCTGCAGCAACTTCTAATTCCAGATTCTGGTTACGCCATTTCATAATACCACCTTCCATTTCGTACACTTGTTTAAAGCCAATGGAACGCATTTTTTCGGCAGCTGAAGAACTTCTTCCACCACTCAAACAATATACAAATACCGCTTGATTTTTATCAAAAACGGAAATTTTAGAATCAAAGTCATCGGCATTCCAATCAATATTTTTTGCACCTTTTAAGTGTCCACTCTCAAACTCTTCCTGAGTTCGAACATCAAGTATGGGTGCATCCGGTATTTCTTTTATTTTTTTTGAAAAGTCTACTACCGAAAGTGTTGCAGCATTATTTTGAGAAGGTAATCCTGTACAACTGTAAGTTATTACTATTAGCAAAATAGTAAGCGATTTAATTAATTTCATTAAAAAATAGGGTTACTGATTATTAAATGAATTGCCGGATATAATTTTAGTTTTATCAAACTTGATAAAAAAATTAAGCCATAGTAATCTTGAAATACGAAAAGTGAGTGGCATAAAAAGCACAATAGAAACTATGACAAAAGCAAGAAAATGAATCGTTTCGGAATGTATATAAAATGAATCCACTCCCCAGCACACCACAAACCATCCAACCATTAAGGCATAGCTTACATACATGGCTCCATAATAAGCACCGGGTTCTTTTTCAAATTTTTCGCCACAGTTCGAACAAGCGGTATTCATGTGCGACAATCTTTTCAGATTATACGGGTTTTTTTCAATAAATACGGATGTTTGATGACACCTGGGGCATTTATTCCAGAGGGTTGAATAAAGAATATTTTTAAGCATTTGAGATAAATTTTGCCAATGTTGAATTAAGTTGCTGAGAAGAAACTACTCCCGATTGTCGCCATTTTACTTCTCCAGACTTAAAAAGCAATAAGGTAGGTACCCCTTGAATATTAAAAGAAGCAGCCAATTGAGGATTTTTATCAACGTCAATTTTTAGGATTCTTGCTTGGTCTTTTACTGTGTTTTTTACTGATTCTAATATGGGTTTCATTTGTTTGCAAGGTCCGCACCATTCAGCATAAAAATCAACTAATGTAGGGACATCACTATTTATTAAATCTGAAAATTTTGTTGCCATTTTTTAAACTATAGTTGTTTGCAAAGATACTTTTGATTTAATTGAATTGGAAATTAAACATGCTGCTTCCGATTTTTGTAAAATTCGTTCAGCGCGTTCCTTGTCTTTATCTGACACCAGTTTAAGTATGGGTTTTAAAGCTATTTCTGTAATAGCATACTTTCCTTCGATCTGTTCAAGTTTGCCGCTAGCGGAACATTCAAAGGTTATGAATTCGAGTTTTGAGTTTTCGGCAATTGCTAAAAATGTGGTCATATAGCAACTGTTAACACTGGCAGTAAAAAGATGTTCGGGTGACCATAATTTTTCAATTCCTTTTGCAAATGGGGGAGGAGTTGCAACTTCAATTTTATCAGTAAGTTCAATTGAACTTAATTCACCTAATCGATTTTTTTTCCAAACTAAATCAACATTATAATAATGTGCATCCATAGTTCTATTCGTTATTAATAAATGAAACTGAAAGTTTCTAAGTATAGAGATTAGGAAATTTATCGATTGAGTTTGTTTTGTAAACTCATCCATCCACCTCCATTATGTACTTCCGAAAACCCTGCCGATCGTAACATACTCTTAGCTGAAGCGCTTCTCATTCCTGATGCACAGCAAGTAATTATAACTTTATTTTTAGCCAGCTTTGAACTACCGCCCGCTAAATTTTGTAAAGGAATATTAACAGAACCTTTAATGTGCCCAGTTTGAAACTCCCCTTTGGTGCGAACATCAAGTACAATTGCTCCATTGGCAACAAGTGTTTTGTAATCAACAGTTGGTCCAAGTCCCAACATTTTTTTTAGTAACTGTATCATGCTAATTTTAGTTTAATTTCAGATGCAAAGGTACACCTGAAATAAGCTATACACAGCTACTTTTGTTACATAAGAAAAATAATTCCAATTTATTTTTTTTCTAAATCCATACCGCACTTGCTGCATGTATCGGCTTTAACACTGGTAACTTCCGGATGCATTGGGCATACATATAATGCAGCTGTTTGAGTGCTGTCGCCAGCTCCTGCATTTTTTTCATTGGCCGGTTGCGAATTGCATCCAAATACTAACAAAGCAACTAAGGAAGAGAGTATAAAATTATTTTTCATAGATAGAAAGTAAGTTGTATTAGTTCGTAGGATTGTGAATCAAAAGTAAAACTATTTTCGAATTCATTCTACGGTAGTTTTTGATAATAAATAATTTACATCCAACCATGAACCTGCGTTGTAACATTCAATATTACTAGCACTTAGTACTTGCTGTGCAACACCGCTTCGACCGCCAGAAGCACAACATAAAATAAGTGGCATTTTTAACTGAGAAAGTTCTTCTATTCGATGATTTATTTCTTGTAAAGGTATATTAATGGATCCTGCAACATGTCCACCGCTAAATTCAACAGGAGTTCTTACATCTACAATTGTTCCGTTTTTTTGTTTAAGTACTTGTGCTATATTCATTTTTTATAATTTTTCATAAGTCAATTAAGATTTTTCAAACATGGAGAAAAGTAATCCACCCATTACTGCACCATAGAGTGAGCTATTAAATGGGGAAGAAGTTATTGCGCAAGAACCACTTTCGCAGCCAATAAAATAAGAATAGGCAAATCCTGAAATGCTTCCTAAAACGATACCTATAATTGTTAGTTTGTGTTTAATAAGGTAATTCATAGCTTGGTTTAAATTATCTGGATATATTAAATAGTCCAATCTATTGTGCAACTTGTTTAATGCGTTCACTGAAATCATAAACCGGAATTTTTGCCTTAACTTTAGAACTTAAGATACTTGCTCCGGCTGCACTTCTGTAACCTCCGGCACAATGGACAACAATAGGTTTATCAGTTGGGATTTCGGGATAACGTTCACGTAATTCAGCTAATGGAATATGATAGGATCTAGAAAATATTTTTTTAGCCACCCTTTCTGCAGCTGTCCGCAAATCAACAATGGTGAAATTCTCGGTAGATAATTCAAATTCCTCAGCAGGAAACATTGGCGATGCTTCATTTCCAAATTCAGAAATAAAAGCAAGCTCAATTTGATTTTCATAACCAATTTTAGCAATGCGTTTAATAAGTGTGTTTAATTCTGTTTCATTCTGTGCTTGTAAGTAGAATTTTTCGTTAGGATCAATTATACTTCCAAGCCAAGTTTCAAACTTTAAATCGTTCATTAAATTGATTGCATTTTTAAGATGTGAAGCTTTAAAAATCGCTTCTGGTCTAGTATCGATAATTATATAATTTGGATTTAATGAGTTGGCACAACCTGCACAAGTTATAGTATCACGAATCTCTAATGATTGTATACTTTTTGTAAAATCTGCTGCGCCCTTTTTATTCAAAGTTACATCGTGCAGAAAATACTTAGGAACATAAGGTTGGTCTTGCAATAAGGAGTTAACAAAATCTGTTTCAGACATGTTACCTAAACTCCAATTGCTTAATTTTTCGGCACCCATTGTACTTGAGGCAGCATCGCTCAATCCTTTTCCACACAAACTTCCTGCACCATGCGCAGGATATACAATAACCGAATCGGATAATGGAATAAATTTATTTCGCAGTGTATGATACATCTGTTTGGCCAATTCACTTCTGGCAGCCGTGATTGCTCCAGCTTGTTCACGTAAATCAGGACGTCCGCAATCGCCAATAAATAAGGTATCACCACTAAATACAGCTATTTCCTTTCCATTTTCATCCAACAAGAGCACACTTATACTATCGGGAGAATGACCTGGTGTGTTGAGTGCTTTTAAAGTAACCGAACCAATCATAAGCGCATCCCCTTCATCGAAAGAAACATGTTCGTATTCGGCAGAAACCAATTTACTTACATAGATGTTTGCTCCTGTATGTTTTGAAATTTCAAGATGGCTACTTACAAAATCGGCATGAGGATGCGTTTCAATTACAGCAGTAATTTTTGCTTTACGACTTGTCGCAAAATCATAATAAGGCTGTGGATCACGAGCCGGGTCAACCAATGCAATTTCTCCATTACTGATTATTGCATAGGAATAATGTGCAAGGTTTTTGTCTTCGAATTGTTTTATTTCCATGAGTAAAAAATTGAAGTACAAAAGTAGAATGCGAAAAAGTATTGCACAGCAACTTTTGTTACATAGCTCCTTTTTTGAGTTCTTTAAAAAGCTACAGAAATATTAAAGGCAGTTGAATGAAATTTTACTCTGTCTTTTTTCGAGTTGAAAATCCAAAAGGCAAATAAAGTGGACAAAAACTCATAAAGCTGGTAACTATAAAAATGCCTGCAAGCACTAAACCTATTGTTGCAGTTATTCCTGAAATTTTATCGAAATAATACAATGCAGCAATACCAATAGCTACTATTATTCTAATTGCTTTGTCGAGGGTTCCCATGTTTGGTTTCATAAGTTTTCTTTTTTAAGGTGAATATTAATGTGCACCAAAAGTGGAAATACAAACTGAGAGCTACAGTAACTTTTGTTACATAGCAAATAAATTTGATTAAGGTTGATAAAACAAACTATTAAAGAAGGGTAATTTTATTTCGTCCTAATTGAACGAGTTTTTCATCTTCCATGTGTTTTAGCAAACGTGAAATTACCACACGTGCAGTTCCAAGTTCGGCCGCAATTTGTTCGTGTGTTACATGAAGTGTATGGCTTTTAGCCAGCTCACATTTTTTTCGAATGAAATTTATTAATCGCTCGTCCATTTTTTTAAACGCAATGTCGTTTACCACTTCCAGTAATTCTTCAAAGCGTTTGTGATACAATCTAAAAATATAATCGAGCCATTCAGGAAACTCTTTACTAAGTGATGCTACCATTTCAATAGGAATAAACAATAATTCGGTAGACTCTTCTGCAATCGCTTTTACTTTACTGGTATCGCTGTGTATTCCTCCTAAAAAGGACATGATACAACTTTCACCGGGTTTGATGTAATACAACAATAGTTCTCGTCCATCCTCATCCGTGCGCATCACTCGAATGGAGCCGGTAAGTACAATAGGAATAGCTTTAATAAAGGCATTTTCTTGTAAAACAATTTCTTCTTCCTTAAATTTTTTTACAGTACCAAACGAACGCAATTTTTCACGAATTCCAGGACTCGATTGAAATTCGGCAATGTTATTTAATTCCATTTATTCGTACAATTTAAAAAAAATTAGCGAGTAAGTTCCAGTATAATACTATCAACGCTTACTCCATCTGCTTCAGCTTTGTAATTTCTAACAATGCGATGACGCAAAATAGCTGTGCTAACCGCTTTTACATCTTCAATATCGGGAGAGTATTTTCCTTGCAACATTGCATGGCATTTTGCACCTACTATTAAAAACTGTGAA
>DGQS01000157.1 GCA_002389785.1 Bacteroidetes bacterium UBA4408 | reverse complement strand
GATCCCTGAACGAGTACTCAATTTTATGCGTGATTTGGAAGCCGATTGTTTAATGCTTGGTATTCCTATTAAAACACGTCACAACGAAGTTGCTCCCAACCAGTTTGAATGTGCTCCCGTATTTGAAGAAGCCAACCTGGCCGTTGATCACAATCAATTGTTGATGGACGTAATGGAAAAAGTTGCACGTAAACACAATTTCCGAATTTTGTTGCACGAAAAACCGTTCGCAGGGGTGAATGGATCGGGCAAACACAACAATTGGAGTTTGGCCACCAACACCGGTAAAAATTTATTGTCGCCCGGAAAAACGCCAAAAACCAACTTACAGTTTCTTGCCTTCTTTGTAAACATATTAAAAGCGGTGCACGACAATGCCGATTTAATGCGTGCAACCATTGCATCTGCAGGAAACGATCACCGCTTGGGAGCGAATGAGGCGCCTCCGGCAATTTTCTCAGCATTTATTGGTTCTCAATTATCGCAAATATTGGATGAGCTCGAGAAAAAAGTACACAGTGGCAAAATGAGTCCGGAAGCCAAAACCGATTTAAAACTCAACTTTGCTAAAGTACCGGAGATATTGCTTGATAATACCGATCGTAATCGTACCTCACCATTTGCCTTTGCAGGAAATAAGTTCGAATTCCGTACAGTAGGTTCGTCTGCGAATTGTTCTCCTTCAATGACCGTATTAAATTTAGTATTAGCTGATCAATTGTTGATCTTTAAAAAAGAAGTGGATGCCTTGCTTGCGAAGGATGTGAAAAAAGATGAGGCCATTTACCAAGTATTGAAAAAATACATTATTGAATCGAAAAAAATTCGTTTCGAAGGAAACGGTTATGGCGAAGAATGGGTAAAGGAAGCTGCAAAAAGAGGTTTATCGAACATTAAAACTACACCGGGTGCATTGGATGCAATGGTGAGCAAACGCACCCTCGATTTGTATGCACGTCATTCAATTTTGAGTCACCGTGAAATGGAAGCACGTCACGAAATTGCCTTGGAAACCTACACCAAAAAAATTCAAATTGAATCACGCGTGATGGGCGATTTGGCTGTGAATCACATCATTCCTACTGCCCTAAAATACCAAAATTTATTGATTCAAAATGTGGAAGGCTTGAAGGATATATTTGGTGCAAGCGAATTTAAAAAGCTCGCTGAAACACAAACCAAAATGATTATGGAAATTTCTGAACGCGTTTCTGCCATTAAGGATAATGTAGATAAAATGGTAAACGAACGTAAGAAAGCCAATAAATTAGACAATGGTAAAAAGCAAGCAGTTGCTTATTGCGAACAAGTGAAGCCTTACTTTGACGTGATTCGCGAAAATGTAGACAAATTAGAATTGCTGGTGGATGACGAAGCATGGCCTTTGCCAAAGTACCGCGAACTATTATTTACCAAATAATTAATTTCTTTTAGAAACGCCCGTTCGAAATAACGGGCGTTTTTTTTTTGTAACGATTTCGGCAAATTATCCTGTATTTTTACAGCCAATGAAATTTATGAGAACCGACAATCCTGCTCATTCTCGCAAAAACATAAAACTGGGAGCCGAGGTTGATATTGTGAAAAAACGCGATCAAAAAACGGGTAAACGAACGCGTGGAATAGTGCAATGGATACTTACAAGTGCTGAATTTCATTCAAGAGGCATCAAAGTACAATTGCGCAATCGGGAAGTTGGTAGAGTAATTGAAATTTTAAACAATGAAGTACATTCGGAAGTGCAATCAACCGATACACCTGCTTAATTAACTGCTTTAGGCTGTTTCAATTCCTGCAATAATTTTCGTTCTCCATTCACCGTAGCAGTTATCCAGGCGTCTTTAATACCCTTGGCAATTATCTTTTTCTGTAGCTGTTTTGCTTCTGCTAAAGTTTCAAAATTTCCCATGGTAAACCGGGTTATGCCATCTCGCAACAACAAGGTTTCTGCAGTTCCAAATTCTTTCAATTGTGGGTATTTAAAATTCTTTGGATAGCGATATGCGCCTATCTGAACCTTATAAAACACTCCATATTGCGCAGTCGATTTATCGGGAGTTGTACTATTGGTTGGAGCATCAGTTAAAGCTGTGTTAGTAGTATTTGTACTACCTGCTTGCTTTGTTTTTTGATTTTCAGTAGTACTTGTTGTTACTAATTGTTGTTGTTCAACTGCAGCCGTATCGCTACTATTTTGTGTTGCTTGCGAAGTGTTTTTAAGGGTTGTATTTTGAAGAGCGAGTAAACTATCTTGCTTCCTTTGTTCGGCTAATTGTTGAGATTTCAATAAATAGTTTTGAGCTAAAATTCGTTTAATAGTTGCTTCGGTAGCTACACGAAAGGAGGAGGTATATACCGGAGTAGCCGACAAACGCTCTTCTTCCCGTTCACGCGCAAGTGCAATTAAATGATCATCATCCAAACTCATGCTGTCGAGTTTAGAAATTTCTTCATCGAGTTTAGAAAAAATAAATCCAATTGTATCCTTACTCACGATGCGCTCACCTGTAAATGTATCGTTGTAAAGATGTATGTCTTGAATCACTTCAACCGCTCTATTCAAAGAAGCAGTGCCAATGTATTCAGTATGTTTTTTGTATCCATTTGATTCAAAAGTTATTTTGTAATTCTGGTAAGGAAGAAGTATCAACAAGTAGTTTCCGGTAGCACTGTTCGAATAAAATTTCCCTACCACATGGTCGTCTTTTTTATCACGAACTATAATTTCTGCTTTAACCGGATTTTCGTTTCCGCTAACTTTACCTTTAATAACAGCTATTTGTGGTTTGCGTCCAGGTATTCCTGGAGTAATGCTGTAAATGTCTTGCTGCCCAAGTCCTTCGTCTACACCCGACGAATAATAAGCATGCGCACCATTTGAGCTTATTGAAATATACTTATCATCGGTTGAAGTATTTACCGGAAATCCAATATTTTCGGGAGCACCCATCGAATCACCCAGAACTTGTGCTTTAAAAATGTCGTACCCTCCTATGCTGTTATGTCCTTCTGAACTGAAATAAAAAAGCTTGTTATTGGGATGAATAAAAGGAGCATCTTCGTTGTAAGCAGTATTAATGCCGGGACCTAAATTTATTGCAGGACCCCAATCGTTATTGGCGTCCAAAGTAGAGGTGTAAATATCTCTTCCGCCAAAACCACCCGGACGATTGCTAGTAAAATAAATGGTTTTTTCATCACCACTCATACTTATGCTACCTTCCCACGAATCGCTATTGATATTTTTATTCAGTCGCTTTGGTGTTGACCAATCATAGCCATTTAAGTTTGAAACATAAATATCGCCCTTGTCTTTTTTGCTTGCTTTATAAACGAATAATTTTTGCCCATCTACCGAAAGTGCAATGGCCGCATCGTGATTGTTTGTGTTGATAGTACCAAGCGGTTCGGGATACAACCAATGGGTGCCCACTTTATAGGAAATAAAAATGTCTTCGTAATATTCGCCTTCGCTATCAGGCCGGTTGTTAGCATTTTGTTTTCCACCTTTGCTGCGTTCGCCTCGATACGTAAAAATCATAAACGATTCATCGCTGGCAATTACCGGCACATATTCCGAATTATCGGTATTTACAGGTTGTCCTATGTTATCAATTCGAGTGGTAATTGGGTTTTTAATAACTTCTTTTCCATGGTTACAATAGTCGATAAAATGAGCGACGTCAATTTTTGTTTCTCCTTTCTTGGCAGGAATAGCAGCGTAAGCAGTAAATGATTGTATGGCTTGGTCGTAATAATAATTGTACAAATAAGCCCTGCCTAAATAATAATCAATGTCGGCTAAATCGGGCTTTCGTTGTTTAACATCCTGCAAATACAACAAAGCTTTATCGTGTTTGCTGGATGCATGTAAAAAACAAATTCCGGTTTTAAATTTAAACAGTACCGATTGAGGATAATGTGCACAAAGGCTGTCAAACAATGGCATCGCCGCAATAAAATTGTTCAGGTCAAACAATTCATCCGCCTTTAAGAGTATGCTTTCATCCTGAAGACTGATCGTTGCTAAAGTATCACTAGCATTTGCAGTTTGAGAATAGGCATTAAAACATAAAGAACAACCCAACAAGAGTAAAAATAGCTTCAATTTTGAGCTCATTTGCTTTTCAGTTTTATGTATAAAAGTCAAAATATTAATTGGTTTAGCGTGACGAATCGAAGATATTTTTCACCTGTGAAGTGTTCATAACCTTATACTTTAAAAGCCATAACATTTTTTGTATTTTCTTTTTGACTTAAGTTCTTAATTTTGGTGCGTTCAAATTGGTCTTTGTTATTGTTATACGATAACACTGCAGTTGTTAAAATTAACCATATTTTTTATGAAAATAATTTTCAAGTCTAAAATTTTAATCGCGTTAGTTTTTGGTGCATGTTTAAGTTCTGTAAGACTTTATGCGCAAGAAATTAATTTTATTTCTGGTGACGTTCATTCAGCCCGTGAAAAAGCTAAAGAAAGCAACAAGTTGATATTTGTTGACGCTTACACCTCCTGGTGCGGTCCCTGCAAATGGATGGCAAAAAATGTTTTTACAAATCCTGAAGTAGCAGCCGTTTACAATGAAAAGTTTGTGTGTTTAAAATTGGATATGGAAAAAGGAGATGGTGTAGAGTTTGCTCAGAAGTATGATGTAAATTCTTATCCAACCTTTTTATTTCTTGATGCTGAAGGAAACAGAGTACATCAAACATGTGGCAAAAAGGATGCAAGTGCATTTATTAAAGATGGAAAAGATGCCCTCGTTCCGGAAACACAATTAATTACTTTTCAAAAAAGATATGATAAAGGTGGAGAATTTGAACTTAGTTTTTTGAAAACATATGCCACTATGCTCAGCAATGCAGGAATGAATGCTGCAAGAGTTGTAGATGAGTTGGTGAGTCACAATTCAGCCACCGATTTGATCAACAAAGAAGATTTTTATTTGCTAAGTGAATATGCGGAATTGGGTAATAAACCTTTTGAATTTATTAAGCAATACCGCGAAAAGTACGAAGGCATGATTGGGACGAATGACTATACACAATTTATCCATTCAATTTTTTTAGCAGAAGCGGTGCGTGCAGCTAAAAATAAAGCATCCGATCAACTCGAAAAGACCAAGGAACTTGTTCAAAGCTATGGTATCGAAAACAATGGAGAGTTGATAGCTCACATGGATTGGAAGTATGCTCAAATTGATAAATCAAATTTATTTCAGGCAGCGAAAACCTATATCGAGAGTTATAAAATGGATGATGCAGCCGAATTAAACAATGCTGCTTGGGCAATTTTTGAAAACAGTAACGAAATGAGGCAGGTTGAAATTGCTGCCGATTGGTCGCTTAAATCTGTAAAATTAGATCGTAACTATGCCAATACCGATACTTATGCGCATTTGCTTTCAAGACTCGGTAGGGAGGATGAAGCAATGTCCATGGCAAGAGTTTCAATTGATCTCGGCAAGAAAAATAACGAAGATACACGCGAGACAGAGACTCTTTTGAAACAATTAGAAAGTACTAAGAAACCAAGGAAATAAGTGTTAATTAAGCACTCAGCAGCATCTCAAAAGGATGCTGTTGTTGTTTTTATGATACTCGTCAGTAGTTGAACAATGGGCGTAAAATTGTTTACTTTTGCACCTGCATCAATTACTTCTACGCACGAGTAATTTGTGTGCTTAGAACCAGAACAGCTAAGATTTTATTTAAGTATATTTATCAAAACGAGTTACAATGAACGATGTTTTAAAAGACCATAAATACATTAAGGCAATCACTAAATTATCTGACGAAATCGACGACCGTTACGAATTTCACAAGCAGGTTTCGCCTATTTTGGTAGAGATGGGCAACGATAAGGAATTTTTGAAGGAAGTTATTCGACGTAATTTTACTGATAGTGGCTATTTATCTCAAACATGGAGTTTGTATAACATTCCTTATTTCTTTGTATTTGAAAATGAACACGTAAATGTAAAAATTCACCTGTTTCCGCGGCATCAAAAAAAGATCGATGGCATTGCTGCGCATTGCATACATCATCACAATAATTACTTACTCACCAGCAATGCTTTTTTTGGTTCCGGTTACGAAAGTATGCTGTTTAATAAAGAGGTAAATCTCAATGAGAATGACTTGAGCGTTAAGCTAAAAGTAAGCAAGCATTTTCATCAAAAAGACTGGAATCCATCACTGGTGGATAGTTGGGAACCGCATGTGGTTTTTATTCCGGAAGCACTCTCGGCAACGCTGGTTGTTTGGACTCCCGATAAAAAGCGAACTACCGATAATTTGCGTTCGAACCCGGTATTAAAGGCCATTAAAGGACCCTTGCGTTGGGCGATACATACCTTAGGCTTAACCGAAAAATTTGGTATAGCTGCTAAAAACACCTATCAATTTTATCCAACAAAAACTCCACTTGGCTACAAAGCCATCGAAGAAAACGAATATTTTGCACCCACACGTGCCGCTACCGGAGCCGAAGTTGATGAATACAGCATGCGCATGATCTTCGACTTTTTGCAACAAGCCGATTTAATTGAACCTGAATTTTTGAAGCAAGTAAGAGCCAATAGAGAAACGCCGGCCTACTACCATAAATGGATTGATATGGTGCTACGCAACGAAAAAGTTCCTGAAGTTTTTCACCGCGAAGAAATTAATATTCCCATTAGAGCCTATACCCGTGCCGATATTTTAGCTGCTTCTGCTGCCATCGCTTAAGGTTTTGCCTTCCTTAGGTTGATCCACTATTTCCTTCTTTCTAAGCTTATTTAGCAAGTAGGAAAGTGTAATAATTTCATTCGTTTCGATCCAACTTAAAAGTAGGGCACACCAAATACACAAAGGCACTAAGCAATAAATTAAACCGTTGTACCAAAAGCCTAAGAAATTATATACATGGGCTTTTTGAGGATTGCTTTTTAAATAAATAACAGGGAGCAGCTCACCTTGTTTGTAGGTCACATTCGGTTCAGCTTCGAAACTATAGTAAAGGGTATCTACTGTAAATTCGATGCGTAATGGTTGCATCCCACCGTTCGAATAATACAAGGCTTTTCCATTTGTAAATTCTGCCTTGCGAATAAATTCATACTTGTTTAAGAAATAGTACAGCGAAATAATCAATACTCCTCCCCAAATTAATCCATTACGGGAAACCTTAAATTGCATGTTTCATTTAATCAATTAACTCGGGTTTGTTTAACTGATATTCCCAATTTAAATAGTGTTTTTTAGAAGCGAGTAAAAGCGCATTGTATTCTTGCACATAGTCGTACCTCAAATCTTCGTGTAATTTTTGAATTAATAGACGCGATTTATTTAAGCTTCGCAAAAGTAGTCCCAATAAAGGGTAATGCTTTGTGTCCTTTTCAACAGTGGCTAAAAATTTGGTGCCAAAGTGAAGTAATAATTCAATTTCACCTTGTTTGTTTTTTGTAAAGCGGCTGTATTTTACTATTAAGCGAAGTACTTTACGAAGTGATTTTGTTGCATAGTAATAATGCAAATTTAACCCTTCAAAATGCTCATTAATATCTTGTTTCAAACGCTGGGCATAGGCAATTGGATTTTCAGCATCGAACAGCAAGTAAGTGAGCATTTCTTTATTTTCAACCTTGAGTTTTGCTAAACTTAAGCAAATTTCAATGAGTTCTTTCGGCCCTCGAGTGCTTAATTCTTTTTTTAAAAGATGTATCTTTTCCTTTTCCACAATACTTGTTCAAGATGGTATGAAAATATAAAAAAAGCCGGAATGCGAGATGCTGCAAACCGGCTTTTCTTAAAAGTTAAACTACTTATTTTACTACAGAAATTCTGCGTACAAATGCATTGTTTTTAGAATCACTCACAGCAATGTGATAAAAACCTGCTGCTAATTGGCTCACGTCAAATTTAACAGTGCTTTTTCCACTTTGTCCATTGATGTTTTTAACTTCAATGCTGCGTCCTTCTGCATCCATCAATTGCACTTTTAATTTTTCGGCAGCATTCAAACTAATTTCAACCGCTGCAAAATCTTTGGCAGGATTTGGATATACCAACAATGAATTAACAGCAGCACTTAATGTAGGTGCATCTGTAATCATTTCTTCAATAAAATTAGCTGCCTGAAATACTTGTTTCGTACCATCTGCTGCTTGTAACCATCCCATCATGGTTAAATCAGAAAAGTCTTCCACTGAATGTTCAATTGTATGGTCAATAATATTGGCAGTTTGTCCGTTGGCCGGTAAGCGATAATTTCCATTAAAAGTATAACTGATGGTTGTTGAATCCCAAGCTCCGGCAGTAATTGCTGGCAATAAAGTTCCATTTTCATCGGGCAACATTTTTTTCATCACATGAAAGAATGCGGTTTCACCGTTAGTTTTAATATTTAATGAGGTCGTTTTTTCTGCTACAGCTACATACAAAATAGTTGCCGTAGAATTAAACAAAGGCGAGTATTTTACTTTAGCGGTATAAGTGCGATTGATGGTATCGGATGTAAAAGTACCACTCATTTTAAACATCGCAGGAACCGCTCTAGTGCTTTGGTATAGTGGATAGGTAAATGAATTAGCATTACCATCCCAGCCTCCGTCATTTTCCATACGCGGAATAGAGTTGATGCCATAATAAGTAGAACGACGGTTGGTACTTTCAACAGTTGTATATGGATCGCCGGTTCCAGGGAAATTTTGCTGGTATTTGATGGATACAAAATCATTTTGGTTGATGGTATCTACAATCGCATGAAAATTAGCATTACCCGGTTGACAAGGCGGACAAGTTGAACCGGTAAATATTTCGAATAAAGGAACACGTTGCTCCAACGACAATAATATATTAATTGATTTACTTAATGTATCATTTGCATTGTTCAAATCGGCATTGCTTCCATTAATATCCGTAGCATAGCATTTTAAGCTGTATTGTCCGGGTGCAGCTGAGGTCCATTGAACACTGTGTGTAAAAGTGGCAGTCGCAAGCGGAGCAATAGATAATCCAGACAATACATCTGTAACAACGGTCCCGTTATTAATTACATAATTAATCGTTAAATCGGTAATGGTAGCAGAACCAAAATTTTTAATAATTCCGCTAATGTCGTTTGCACCTAAGGCTAAGTAGGCAGAAGTATTAATTTTAGTGATTCCTAAATCATAAGCCGGTTGAACACCTTGAATAAATTGATAATAAGTATTGTCAACTGCAGTTGAACCTGTTCCGGCAACACCGTTTAAATTTGGCGAACCTGCAACAGCATAAGCTGTAGTACTGTTAATTTGAATTCCTGCTGAAACTTTTTTGGTAGCGGCATAACCACCGGTTCGTGAATCAACAATGTAAATGTTGTTGGTAGTTTCTTCAAATACAATGCTCCAATAAGTGTAATTACTGCCATCGGATGCAACTGTTCCATATCCATAAGAACTAAAATGTATCCAGTACTGACGGTTAGGTGCTGTTCCAAAAGTTTTGGTTGATACGTAATCGTTGGTCCCTTTACCCGCTAATCCCCAAATACATACAGAGTTATCAGGAATTAAAGCACTCGGTAATGCAGCCTTTGTATAAGTTGGTGCAGCTAAAGCTGTTGCTACATCAAAAGTTACAATCGCTGAGGACGATACTTTGTACTGTGTTACCGGAGTTCCATTAAAAGAAAATCCAAAAGGTATTGTTTGCGTTGTACTCCATGCAGGATTAGCATTGGTGGGCCCTAAAATATTGTTCCATCCGGCTGCCATACCGCCTCCAAAGGGGAATTCAGGATCGTTGTTTAAATTGCCCGGATTTTGACCGGCATTGACAAATGGAATGTAATAATACTGTGCATTTGCAACTTCACAAACACACAGGAAAACTAATAAGTGTAAAATTTTTTTCATGAATTTATGGTTTAAGGTAGATTAATTTAACGAGGTGTAAATGTAAAAAAAATATTAATTCATTTGCTCTTAATTTAAAGAAAAGCCGTTAATAATAAAGCAATTAAGATTTGTAACGTTCTAATTAATTAGGTGTATTTACTGCTTAGTTTCCGTTTCAATTTTCAGTTTAATTGGTATCTTTCACAAAGCGTCTAATAAAAGCATTTTGCTTTGAATCGCTTACTTGAACAAAATAAATACCTGCAGGTAATTTGCTTAAATCAAATTGTAATTGGAAATTTCCTGCTGTACCATTAATTTCTTTCGATTGAATCAAACGATTGCTTTCGTCCAACAGTTTGCATCGAAGCTTTTCGGCACTAGTTAAATTGATATCGATCGTCACAAAATCAACCGCCGGATTCGGAAAAAGTTGAATTTCAGTGATGTTTTTACTCATTGGGTAAATGCCGATATAGCTGTCTTTTAACAAATTTGCCGCTTGATAAACCTGTTTGCTATTTCCCGATTGCACCCAGCATAACATAGTTAAATCGCTGAACTGCTCAACAGAGTGCTCGATAGCATGGTTAATAATGTTTGAAGATTGTCCGTTTAAAGGCAATCGATAATTACCGTTAAAGCTATAAGTTATACTTGCCGAATCTATAGCACCGGCAGTTGTTGAAAGCAATATACTGCCCTGTTCATCGGGCAACATTTTTTTTAGCACATTGAAAAATGCTGTCTCACCGTTAGTGGTTACATTCGCAGTAGTTTTCTTCTCAACAAGGGCAGTTTGTAAGATGGTTCCCTGGGCATCAAAAAGTGATTTGTAATAAATCTTCGCCGAATAGGTTTTTGAAATAGTATCGGCACTAAATCTTCCCCATAACTCGTATTGTGCAGGAACAGCTCGGGTAGTTTTATATAAAGGATAGGTAAATGAATTCGCATTGCCATCCCAACCTCCATCGTTTTCCATACGCGGAATTGAATTAATGCCATAATAGTTTAAACGTCGGTTAATACTTTCGGCGGTAGCATAAGGATCGCCCGTTCCGGGAAAATCTTCCTGGTATTTAATTGACACAAAATTATCCTGTGGAATTGTATCGACAATGCCATGAAAATTAAGGTTGCCGGGCTGACATGGCGGACAAGTTGAACTGGTAAATATTTCGAACAATGGTTTGCGCTGTGTTTGCGACAAAAGCACATACACCGTTTTTGAAAGACTGTCGTTGGATGGATTTTGATCGACATTAGCTCCATTAATTTCAGTAGCGAAACAGGTAATAGTATAAGTTCCAGGGCTGGCAGCATTCCAGGGAATCGAATGTGTGAATAGCTGTGAATTTAGCGGTTCAATGTATAGTCCCGATAAAACCGAGCTCACAACAGTCCCTCCATTTATTTGATAATTTATTTTTAAGGTAGTAATTGTATCGGCTCCTAAATTGCGCAATTCACCATTGATGGTAACATTACCGGGTAGTGAAAATAGTGGCGAGTTAATTTTGGTTAGTGTCACGTCAAAATTGGGTTGTAACCCGGCTGTAAACTGATAAAAACTATTGTCGTTGGTAGCGTTTCCGCTTCCTGCCAGCGCAGGCAAATTAGGTGAACCAACTACTGAAATTGCAGTGGAGTTGTCCATCTGAATTCCTGCCGAAACCAGTTTAGCGCCGGTAAAACCAACGGTACGCATATCTACCAAATAGATGTTGTTGCTGGTTTCTTCTAATACAATCGCCCAAAAAGCAGAGTTTGAAGCATCTGAAATTGTATTGCCATAACCAAATGAATTAAATTGTATCCAAACTTGTCTATTCGGACTATTTCCAAAAGTTTTGGTATACACTTCATCATTAAACCCTTTGCTGTTGAGCCCCCAAATGCAAATTGAATTGTCGGGAATTGCAGCATCCGGCAATGCAGCTCTGGTATATCCGGGTGCGGGCAAAGAGGTTAGAATATCAAAAGTTACAATACCCGATGATGAAACCATATACTGATTGTAGGCTAGACCATTGAAAGTAAAATTAAAAGGAAGAGTTTGAATTGAACTCCAAATCGCACTCGTATTGTTAGGACCTAGTATGCTGTCCCAACCTGAAAATGAAGCTCCGCTATAGGTTAATTCCTGCTCGTTGTTTAAATTACCCGGGTTTTGACCTGCGGGGGTAAAAGGCAAATAATAATATTGAGCTTGTGAGCTTTTGAACATCAAACTAAGTAAGCAAATTACAATTAATTTCTTCATTGGTAGTTAGCGTTATGACTTTATTAATTAAGGAAATTGTTTTTAGATTTTCGCCTCCTACTAAAAATGGAAGAGTTTTTTGTAAGGGCACTTTGTGTGTATTTTTAACGTACAATAAACTTTTTAGAAAGACTTTGTTGATGGCTAGTTATGTTGCATGAATACAATCCTTTTGCCCATTCAGCAGTTGATAGGCTAAAACTGTTTTTGTGTATTTCTTGAATATAAACCAACGCACCTACCGAATTGTAAATGCTGATTGTTTTGGCTGTCTCAGGTAATTGATTGATGAAGGTTAAATTTAAATTACCGGTAACCGGATTCGGATAAAGTAGCACTTCACCATTAGGTACAGAGTTTTCAGCAATGCTTACGGCAGAAAATTTACCCTTAAAAAAAGTTACACCTCCCGAGTAATTTCCAATCACCCAATCGTAGTATCCATCTGCAGTAATATCGGAAATAGCAGGAGCAATTCGATCACCTTCGCTTAAATTGCGGTAAAGCGTATCCGAGAGGGTAAAAGCACCACCAAGGTTATTGTCGATGTTGGTATAATGAAACACATGCCCATCTTGATTTCCGGCATATAAGTGATAGCCATTCGCTTCGTCAACCAGTTGAGGTGTACAATATCCAATAAAAGCTCCGTAACTGCATACATTCACATTTCCAAAGTTTGGATTAACTAAAGTAAACTGTAGGTTGCTTCCGCTCGTGTTATTTTGATAATAGCTAAGTGTACCGTTCCGCATTCCAATAAGCAAATCGGGTTTATTGTCGCGATTTACGTCTATTATTTGTGGTGCAGGAAACTGGCCAAGTGCAGTCAGTAATCCCGCTGCCGAAAGCACAAAATTTGCAGTATTTCCGGCTCCTGCCAGGTTTTCAAAATAAAGTATACTGCCAGCATTATTGTTGGTGGCAATCATCATGTCCTTGTCTCCATCACCGTCAACATCGCCAAAAGCAGGAGCCGCATACAATAAATTATACGCCGAAAGTCCGGCATAATCACGCGTTATTAATTCAAACTTAGGAACAGTCGCAGTTCCGATATTTCGATACAGACTAAGTTTGGTGCTAAGTGCACCGCTAATATTAAAATACCCATAATTCCCAATGACCAAATCTTTCAAACCATCACTGTTGTAGTCAAAAAAGGTAGGATAAGCACCTTCGCCGGTTTCAATCATTTGATTTTGCATGAAACTATTTGTTTGATATGCGAAATTACAAGCACCGGTAGTATCGGTATTTTTGTACCACCAATTGCTGTTGAAATTTTCGGATGAGTTTCCTGCATTAGGTGTGGCAATTAAATCCTTGTGTCCGTCATTGTCCACATCCAGATAGA
>DGQS01000050.1 GCA_002389785.1 Bacteroidetes bacterium UBA4408 | reverse complement strand
GGTTAAAAACGTATGGGTTAAAGCTTGATTTTTTCGCTTCACAAATTTTTGCAAAAAAAAATCAGCCTGCAAGGTGAATGAATTAACAAAGCCGCTAAGTTATTCACACGAGAGTTAATTTGCTGATATTCAACAATCAAACTACTTATCACAAATTGGCTAACAGGTGAGTGTTCAAAAATTGCGAAAATTTTAGTGCAATCCTTCAACAAAAAATTTGGAGAAATAAAAAAAATTTGTGTACCTGCCTTTAGATGAAAACTGATTTATTTTCGATGGAAATTACATGATGATATTTGCATAGGTTACTACTCATCAATGCTTTTAAAAAGATCGGAAATTTTTATCTCGAGAGTATCACAAATTTTTTTCAAAATTTATACAGAAATATTTTGCTCTCCTTTTAAAATTCGACGGATAGTACGTTCATCAACATCACACTCAAAGGCAAAGTCAATTTTGGTTTTGTACTTTACATTCGCCTTGTCTTTTATCACTTTTCCGAGTTTTCTAAGTACATCGCTTGTCACAAATTCAAAAGTCGAGTAATGCACTAGAAGTACATCGGCATATTTGCCGGTGATGGAAATTATAGTAAATTTGAGTAAGCTAATTTTAAGTCGAACCTACTAATATTAAACATTAATGAAATCAAGAACTCTTCTCACTATTATTTTAATTACAGCATGGCTTAATAAAAGCTATTCACAAATTAAGGTTTATGCAGGTGGAAATACTTACATAGGTTCTACGTCCGTTGCTGCTCCAACAAACAAATTACATGTAGTTGGTAATTCTGTATTTACTTCAGGAACTGGGGTAATCACCTCTGCGCCCTATCTTAAGGGAACGAATTCTTGGTCAAGTGCTACGAATCCTGATTACACTTGGTCTGGGAATCAAACTACCGGAATTTTTCATTCAGCGCCAAATATGATTGGTTTTGCAACGAATGGAATAGAGCGTTTAAGAATCAATTCAAATGGTAAATTATTAAACGGTAATGCATCATCAAATGCTACATCTCCAGACTATTCTTGGAAAAGTGATTCAACAACTGGCATTTTTCATAACGCTAATGGAATAATTCAATTTGCAACAAACGGTGTTGAACGTTTTAGGATAATAAATACAAATCAACTTCTTATAACACCAACTACTTTTTCAACAAGTACCAGCCCTGATTTAAGTTGGGCCGGTAATTCTACAACTGGTATTTTTCGGCCTGCAGCAGATGTTTTTGCTATTACAACAAGTGGTGTTGAAAAAATTCGGTTTAGTAATTCAAATAATATACAAATTAACACGACTACTGTAAATGGTGGTAAACTAAATATTGCTTCTAGTAATGGCACAAAAGCTATACTGTGCGACATTATTTCAAATGCCGATTGGCAGCAAAGTATTACTACAAATGTTGATAGAGCAAACTCGGCTAATTATGTTGTAAAATTTAATAATACCGACAATTTCTATGTAGCTGGAGCTGGATGGGTTTATTCACAAGGTTTATACTTAGGTTCTGATCTTAGTTTAAAAAGTAATGTAAATACAATTAGTGGTGCATTGCAAAAAATTAACTCTATCCGTGGTGTAACCTACAACTTAAAATCTGAAACTGTAAATCCTACACTTTATGGTTTAACAACACCGAATACTTACATGGGTATAATAGCTCAAGAGGTAGAACTTGTAGCTCCTGAAGTAGTTAAAACCTTGCCTAATGGAACAAAAACAGTAGCTTATCAAAACTTAATAGGACTCCTAATTGAGGCTATAAAAGAACAAAATTCACAAATTGAACAAATGAAAAAAGATATTGATGTATGCTGTGCAACACAAATTTCGCAATCTTCTCGCATATCCAAATTGAACAACGCTGAAAATATTGGTGAATCTAAAATAAAAGAAACTGCATATTTAGGGCAAAATTTGCCTAATCCATTCAGTCAAATCACGTCCATTTCATATTTCATTCCAGAAAAAAATACAAATTCTGTCTTATTAATTTTCGACATGAATGGTAAACTAATAAAATCATATAGTTTAAATTCAAAGGGAGAAGGGCATTTGGAGATTGAAGCAAATCGATTGCAAGCTGGTATGTATTTGTACACTCTACTAATTGATGGCATTGAAATAGACACTAAAAGGATGATTTTGACCGATAATTAGTTTTTACAACTTAGACTATGAAAAATTTAAAATTAACTAAATATAAATTTTTAGAGTATTTTTTGTGTACTTTCATTACTACAGTGCTTTTTCTTGGAAGTACTGTAAATACTGCAAATGGCCAAACCCTAGCCAACGACCCATTGTATCAATTGGTTTTTTTTGATGAGTTTGACAGCCTAGCGCTAAATACGAATAAATGGGATACAAAGTGGCCGTGGGGGCCAAATATTCCGAATTCAAATTTTGATTCCAATGCTTGTGCTGGAGGTATGGACATTGCTTACAATTATTATCCTCCATTCCACAGTATTGATATTAATAGAACATATGATACAACAGGGAGTGGTTTTCACAGAATGATAAGTAAAAGGGAAAATACTCCTGTTACAGGTCAAGTGTACACATATGATGTTAACGGTAATTATACTGGAACAATTGGAAAACCATTCAAGTATACGACCGCAATGCTCTGGAGTAAAAAGATATTCAAGTTTGGCTATATAGAGTTAAAGTACCGACTTAGCAATGTTTCTAGCTTGCCTCCAAATAATATTTATAATGCTTATGGCCCAAATTTATGGATGTGGCGCGGTTTAAAGGATACTGCATTCGCTAGCTATAGCGAAATAGATATTTTTGAGCAGCGAGGAATTGATTGGAACATGGGCGCATGTGTACATTATCGTCGCTACCCAAACAAAGATAATAGTGGAAACTTGATTGCACCTCCTACAGGTAACCCAATGGATACTCTTTATTTTCATGCTAACTGCTGCCCAAGTGCTTATCCTCCACAGTTTCCTTATTCAAGGAAATATTTTGGGCCATTTAATGGAGGAGCATGGCATATTGTAGGATGCGAGTGGACTCCTGAATATTTAGATTTTTATTACGACAGTCAAGATACATTACAAAGATTTACTGATAACAAAATCAAGGTTAGCAAATTAAATCCAATGCCCTTAATTATCGATAATTATACACCTGCATTTCAATACTGTATACCTTTTGATACACTTTTGACTACAGTTCCTTTCAACTATGACGTTGATTATATTAAGGTATATCAAATAAAGCAGGACTGTTCAACAAAAATATTTAATGGCGTTAGTTCGTCGAACTATCCAAGTGTTTTATATAAAGATGTAACATTGAATGGTACTTCGGTCTTTAATAATGGCTTCCATCATATTTGTGGACAAGATTTCGTAACTTTGAACGATGGGTTTGAAATTAGTGGTACTAATTCAACAATAATAATTGACTCTAAAAAATGCCAATTAGACCAAACAATTCAAAATGGTAGTGCATTACCATATGATTACGAGCTTTTAAAACAAATTTCTAGCGCAAAAAAACATGAATAGGTTTTCAAAGTTTATCTTAGTTTTAATTTCACTATCAGCCACTATAACTGCTAAAACAACCTTTAAGCAACGGAGGGAGTGGATAATTGGTCAATATAGTGGATTTTATAAGGATACGACGAACAATGGGCCATGGATTCCTATAGTTTTTGACATTAATTATTCTACAAATATTGGTAATATTTATATGGATTCTACGTGCTTTGTTGCATTTTCAGGTGAGGATGTTTTTATTTATCCAGATAGTAGTTTTGCACTAGGGGCTCCAAATGACTCGGTTCAATCAATTCCGCAGAACAATTATTTTTGGGGTAAATTGTACGCTGATTCAACCTTTATTCATTGGTATACGACAGTTAATTGGCCCACTTCCAATAAAAAATATTATTTCCAAGGGAAAAAAAATCTAACATTTAGCACAAATAATATTGCAAATGAAACCAAAAAGATTGTGCATTTACCCATATACCCAAATCCAGCACATAATTTTATTCAGTTTGACTTATTGAATACAGGCAAAAATGATAGCTTTTACTACAAAATTTACTCTATAAATGGAGCGATTTTGCAAGAGGCTATTGTGACAGATGATAGAATAATTGACATAAAAAAAATAGATTCAGGCATTTATTATTTAGTGGTTACAAACAAATTAAATCATTATAAAAGTGTCTTTATTAAATATTAATTTCCTAAGTAGATATAGTATTTGAGCTTTTTGATTTTGTTCAGTAAAAAAAAGTTTTTGTAGCAAAACCATTTAAAGGTTTAACTTGCGCATCGCAATTTAACTGTGTTTTTTCTACAAATGAATCGAATTTCTTTTTTTATTTTACTTTTTTTATTGCCTTTTATTTCTATAGCACAGCTTTACGATTCCTTGCGCGCCAACCTTAACAACAAACCAACGCTGCACTTTAAGCTCGACTCGCGCAATTCCTTTATATCCAACTACAAGGAACCGGTTTTTGGTGTAAAAATTGGCGCCGACTTTGGCAAAAAATTACGTTTGGGTTTTGGCTATAATTTTTTAAAAACCAGTTTCATCACCGACCTTCGCTTTGATGCTCCACGCGGTGTAGATGTAGTGCATCGCAACCTTAAAGTACACTATTTTTGTTCGTATATTGAGTATGTATTTTACACTACCAAAAAATGGGAGTTTACGGTACCTGTGCAATTTGGCATTGGGGCTATTTGGTATAAGTATAGTTTTAAAGACATTGAAAAACTACGGAGTCGCAAATACTTGTTATTGCTGTACGAACCTACACTTTCTGGTCAATACAAGGTGTTCGATTGGCTTGGTGGAGGTTTGGATGTGGGCTTTCGTTTTGCTTTGCACAAAAATAAAAACATCGAAGAACGATTAACATTTCCTACTTACTCATTAAAATTATTGATATATTGGGGGGTACTTTATAATAAGGTGTTCCCTAATTATCCGCTATCGGATGTAAAAAAGAAATTTTTGAAAAAAAGCACCGAATAAAAAAAACTTCTCTATCTGCTATAATCGCCACACTATGCCGCATTATCCTAATTTAATTACTTCCAAATTACCGACTGTTGGAACTTCCATATTTACCACCATGAGTAAATTGGCCCAAGAGTGCAATGCCATCAACCTTTCGCAAGGATTCCCCGATTTTAGCTGCTCCGGCGAATTGGTAAAATTAGTGCATCAACACATGAAAATCGGACACAACCAATATGCTCCAATGGCCGGAGTACCGGCACTAAGAGAGGCCATTGCAAAAAAAACGAACGAGTTGTATTCCATTTCCTACGATCCCGAAACTGAAATTACCGTAACTGCAGGTGCTACTCAGGCCATATTTACAGCTATTTCGGCATTGGTAAGAGAAGGCGATGAGGTAATTGTGTTTGAACCCGCTTACGATTGCTACACTCCTGCCATTGAATTAAGCGGAGGAAAAGCAGTATATGCTCAGCTAAAATTTCCGGGTTATGGCATTGATTGGGAAGAAGTAAAAAAGCTGATAAAGCAAAAAACTAAAATGATGATTATTTGCACTCCCAACAACCCTTCCGGCAACATACTTACTGCTTCGGATATGCAAAAACTGGAGAAGCTTACTAAAAACACCGACATTATTATTTTAAGCGATGAGGTTTACGAACACATTATTTTTGATGGGTATGAGCATCAAAGTGTAGCACGTTATCCCAAGCTTGCCGAACGAAGCATTATTGTTTCTTCCTTTGGTAAAACCTACCATACTACCGGATGGAAAATGGGCTATTGTTTAGCACCCAAAAACCTGATGAGCGAATTTAGAAAAGCTCACCAATACATTGTATTTTCAGCCAATACTGCTGTTCAATACGCTTATGCCGAATACCTCCAGCACAAAGAGGATTACTTACAATTGGGAAAATTTTATCAGCAAAAGCGCGATTATTTTTTATCCCTACTCAAGTCGTCTCGTTTTGTGCCATTGCCGGTTTCCGGTTCCTATTTTCAACTGTTGAAATATACCGGAATTACAAAAGAAAAAGATACCGATTTTGCAGTACGCTTAACGCGAGAACACGGTGTAGCATCCATTCCTGTTTCGGTATTTTATCATAAACCACAAGATAATAAAGTGCTGCGTTTTTGTTTTGCCAAGTCGAGCGAAACACTTGAAAAGGCTGCCAAAATACTCTGTGCTGTGTAATTATCAATTAACGAAAAAACCTCATGAGCCAATTACTAATTACGCTATTGCAAGTTCCACTGTCGTGGGAAAACAAGGAGGAAAACTTACCGTATTTAGCACAAAAAATAGAAACACTTACTAGTGCTACCGATGTTATTGTATTGCCTGAACTATTTAGTACGGGATTTAGCATGCAATCGCAAAGGTTGGCCGAAACCATGCAAGGAAAAAGTGTAACATGGATGCGCACTATAGCAGCAAAAAAAAACTGTGTAGTATGTGGTAGCTTAATTGTAGAAGAAGCTGGCAAGTATTACAACCGTTTAATTTGGATGCAAGCCAATGGGGAATGCAGCTGGTACAACAAGCGACACTTATTTCGAATGGCCGGCGAAAACAACCATTACAGCAGTGGTGAAAACAAGGTAATAGTGGATTACAAAGGATTTAAAATATGTTTGCAAGTGTGCTACGACTTACGCTTTCCGGTATGGAGCAGACGAACCGTGCGCGATAACTACGATGTGTTACTGTATGTTGCCAATTGGCCTGAACGTCGCAGACATGCCTGGAAATCGTTGTTGGTGGCCCGTGCGATTGAAAATCAAAGTTACGTTATTGGAGTGAACCGTGTGGGAGTTGATGGAAACAACATTGCTTATTCGGGCGATTCTATGGCTTTATCTTATTTAGGAGAAGCACTTACAAAAAACACCGCAGCTACCGAATGGATTGAAACTGTTGCGCTTCACAAAAACGAATTACTCAACTTTCGCGAGAGCTTTCCTGCTGAGAAAGATGCGGATGAGTTTACAATTGCAAAGCAATAACTCTGTGCAAATCCATTTTGATTAAACCTAATTAAGCTGAATTAAATAGGGAAGAATAAAATTTACTATTGTTGAAAAATGACTTCAGCAATATCAAACTATATATCCTATAACCACTCCCCTTTGCGATGCAAACGCTGAAAGCGCTTCTTTGAATTTTTGTAATCTTTGGTTCCTTGCTTATTCGCTTTATTGTACTCTTTGCGCAAAGCGTCGCTGGGATGGTTTTTGCTTTCCCAAACCTTGTTGTGCGGTCCCCTGCTGCGGCATGCTGTTAGTGCACAAATCAGGCTAAACACACAAATTACTATGCCTATTTTTCTACTACCCATTGTTCTTCTAAATCCCAATTAGCACGTATAGTTAAATCGTTTTTGTAGTAATAAGTTCTTTCGGCTTGTCGCTTTTCGAGCCACTTTCCGCTATCCCATCGCTTGTTAGTATTGTTGTCGGCTATAAGTTTAAGCTTGTAAACCCCCGGTTTTATATGCTCATAAAAAATCGTTTCACTTTTTAGTAAGCTTTGCTCTCGCAGTACATTTTCCTTATCGTCGAGCAGTTGAAACACAAAAGCTCCTTCGTATGGCAATTTTACTCCTAATTTTAATGTGCCGTAAACACTTGCTGTTAACAGCTTAAATTTAATTTTTACCGTATCGTTTTTTACACCCTCGTAATCCTCAAAAACACCTTTGGGAATCAGCAATACATAAGTGCTGTCTTCTTTTAGTTGAGCCGATATGCCGGCTTTGCGCTGCAAGGAATCGTCAAACGCAAATACTAGCGGAACTGTATCTTGTTGGTTCGTGAGCAATATTTTACCGGCAACATAGTTTTTCACCGGCGAAGGAAACTGCAGCACAATTTTTTTCCCTAAATCAAAACTTCCATCTCCATTGATGTTTGTTTTAAACGCAAAACCGTTTACAAAATCACCCTTGCTTTTGTTGTCTTCCTTACGCGGAATTTTTAGCAACAAGGTATCTATAACAACACCATCGGCTATTAGCTTTAGTTTTAGTGAATCGCCTTCAGCTCCTGCATACCAATACCGCACAGTATCGCGCCAAGTTGAATATTCAAGCGCCTGCCACTTTATTTTTTGACTTGGCTGTAACGATTCAATGCTTAGGTTTTGCAGCGGTTTACTGTAGATTAACAGCAATTGTCCTACATAATTTTTGATGGGCTTTTTTAAAAACAATTTGGCCTTTGGCTCCTGAAACATGCTAAGATTTAGCTCTGTACTTTTATTCAATCGTAACATCGAATCTGCAAAAGCAATTTGTTCATCATCGCTATCAAACAGGTAATTCGCATTGCCTTCTTTTAAAGCGAAAATCTTGTAGTTCCCGCTTTTTACATTGGGAATAAAATAATTTCCAAAGGCATTGGTTTTAGCAAAATAATCGGGCAAACTTTTGTACGGGAAAGAATCTTTTTGTGCTTTATTTTCGTCGTACAACATCACTAAAATTCCCTTTTCTACACTGTGATCATAGGCTTTTTCGAGCTTGCCCGAAACTACTAATGAGTCGATAAAATCGCCCGTTGAAAATACATGCCGGTAATTTTCAACCGCATTTTGTTCGGTATAATCAACTATGCTATTGCCAAAACTAAAGGTATAGGTTGTATTGGGTTTCAAAGTATCCTCCCAGGTAAGACTAAGCGTTTTGTTTTTAATTTTAGGTTCGGGTATAGATTTCAAGGGTGGCGATACAATAAATTGAGTAGACACATCTTTCAAATTTATGTACTCGTTAAATTTCAACTCCAGTTTATTTTGCTTCCAATTGATTGCGCCATTCACCGGTTCACTACTTATCAGCACCGGAGCTTGCACATCCATTTCGCCGCCGGTCGGGCTCACAACTTGAGCACACGCATACAGCAAACAAAAGCCCAGGCAGGTAAAAAGAAAACGAATGGGGAGCACAAATATTGCCTTCATTAGCGAGGTAATTTTTCCAATAAACGCATCAACATCTCTAAATATGTACGATCGGTGTCATCAAAATCATTCAGTTTATCACTGTCCACATCCAACACTAAAAAAACTTCTCCTTGCGCATCAAATGCCGGTAACACTATTTCTGATTTTGATTCGCTGCTGCAAGCAATGTGTCCTTCAAATTGACTTACATCGGGGACCAACTGAATTTCCTTTTTTTCCCAGCAAGTGCCACATACACCCTTTCCTTTTGAAATGCGTGTACAAGCCACTGTTCCTTGAAAAGGACCTAAAACCAATGCTTCCTTTTGCTGATTTTTTTTAACGAAGTAAAATCCCACCCAAAAAAATTGCAGACCCGATTTTAACGCTGCACAAATATTGGCAAGGTTGGCTATAAAATCGTCCTCGCCTTGCACCAAGGCTTGCAACTGTGGCAAAAGACTTTGGTACTTCTGTTCTTTCGATAAAAAAGTTGAAACATGTATTGATTCGGCCATATTTTTATCTGTTGCATACAAACTCCTATCTGAAGCTGCAGTGGCGATTGATCGTTATTTTACTTTAAATAATTGATAGGTTTCGAAAGCTGTAAAAATAAAATACAAAAGTAAAAAGTGAAGCACAAAAACCTTCGCACCTTCAACTCTACTCATCAAGATAATTACTATAAACAACAAATAAGCAAGCAATTTAATGGTGGTAATGGCCATGAATGAACGAATAAAAACTTGCGGACTTTGCTTACTCGATGTGTGTAAAAAATAATGTATGGCGCCGGTGGCAACAATAAAAAAGGTTAGTGCATACCAGCTTAAAGGGGTAGTAAAATTGGTGGGAGCTAAATTATTCCATGCCAGCAGGGCCAAGGCAACCAGAATAGAAAGCAAAGCGAGCCTCAAATAAAATTTATGCATAAAGGCTTTGGGTGATTATTTATGAAGAAAATCTTTAATGAAAAACCAAATAGCAGCGGCAACAGCGGCTAATGTAAGAATCAAGGTAAATACAGGAAATGAGGTAGTAAAAAACCGATCGAGATAGCGACCTCCCATTACTCCGGCAAGCATGATAACCGCCATTTGCAGTCCCATGCCGGAATACTTCGCATAATTATGCAATTTTTTCGGCTTTTTCTCGCTCTTGTTTATCGGCATTCAGCATGTTTTTAATGGTGCCTCCCATACTGCATGAGCCCATAAAATTAGCTCCCGGTTCAATGGATAGTTTACTGGCAATAATGTCGCCTACCAAATTAGCGCTCGCCTTTAACGATAGTATTTCGGCAACACTAATATTGCCCGAAATTTTACCGGATACATCGGCGTTTTGACACACAATTTCGCCTTCAATATTTCCGGTAGTACCAATTACAACTTTACCCTTTGAGCTTACTGAACCAATCACAGTACCATCAACGCGAATGTCTCCATTGGAAATTACTTCGCCATTAATTACTGTTCCGGCTCCAATTAAATTGATAGAGCTGTTCAGATCACTGTTTTTTCCCATCAGGTTACGATTTTTATTAAACATGTTTTCCAGGTATTAGTATTCTTAACTAATTGAGAGGCGCAAAGATAGTATTTTGTTTGTAAAAAGATGCTACTTATTCAATTTTGGATAGCTGAAGGCAAAATTGTTGCAATACGCGTTAACTGACTGGAAGTGTGTAAGTAAACTAAACTTATTCAGTTTAGAAAGTGGAGCCTACTTTTTTTAGTAATAAGCTTTTTAATTAGTCTTTTACAACCAACCGACTTTATTGTACATATTTCTGATTAAAAAACGCCTCGTAAGCAGCTACATCTTTGTTTTTGTACAATAAAGGGTAGTTTTCAATGGATATTACAAGCACTTTTAATTTTTCCAATTCGGGAACCCCTTTGAACAAGGTGGTATTTGCTTTAACCACGCCTAAATATTCCATAGCTTTTACTTTATTTGGAAAGGATTTTACCGAAACCATTTGCAACTCATTGCTAAATATTAAATCGCTGATATTGAGTTGTAAGCTTCCAAAATTTTCATCGTTAAAATCTGAAATATCTGCTTTTTGCTGAGCCATATTCACTCCCGCTTTGGGATACAATACCACAAAAAAGTGTTCCGATTCGGCATTAAAGCTATAGGGTGTTGCTTGTTGCTTTTTTGTGGTATCTGAAGCCAACTTAACCTCTGCAGGCTTTTGCGCTGCTTGTAATTTAAGTAAAACCTCAACCATACTTGCTGCTCGTACTTTTACATCTTCCTTGGGATATTTTGCTACAACCAATCGCAAGGCTTTTATGTACTCGTCGAGGGTGCCGGTTTTACCAATGCATTGAGCTTTTAGGAAATCGTATTTAGGTTTGTATTTGCTGTTGGGAAACAAGGTGTCGGCGGTAGCACAATTTACCAGCACCTGACTGTAATTTTGAGCTAAAAATAAATCGTAGGTTTGCTCGTAATACTTGGTAGCTTCACTTTTACTGAAAGCTTTGTTTTTTCCATAATTGGGATCCTTTATTAACAACGCATAGTCGCTATTCGGATAATCGTTTAATAAAATGTTCTTGTATTTCAATGCATTGGGCTCGTCTTCGGCTTGGGTATAGGCTTGAAACAATTGAAAATAGCAACTTAGTTTGTAGCGATTCTCCGGAAAACGACGCAATAATTCCTCATAAGCTTGAATCGATTTATCGTTAAAAAACAGTTGATCGCGATAAATCGAAGCCATGTCGTAAAAGGCATTCACAATGGTATCGTTCGATTTTTTTATAGCATCAGAAGTTAAGGGAATATCTCTCAACATACTGGCTTTATCGCGGTATACCAAACCATCCTTGCCAATTTCCGACTTGGCATCGCCAACTGCTGAATCGCTGGCTTGGCTGGTACTGTTACCAAAATCATCGGTAAGCGCTTGTTGTTGTTTGTTGCTTCGGCGCCAGTTGTCTTCGAGTTTACGGTTGCCCCATTTTTTTTGAAATTCGGTAAAGCCAAAACTGAGCGTTTGTTGGTTATAAAAATACCAACCTTTTTCGCCGGTTCCTCCCGGAAAGCCCATTCCACCTCCGGGACCTCCGCCGGTGGTTAAGCTTGGCGGTAAACTTTGCAACTTTTCCTGGTTCTCCTTCTCTTCTGCTTCCTTTTCCTTTTTAGCAATGGCTGCGGCTTTCGCATCTGCTTCTAGTTTTACGAGCAATTTACTGCGGGTAGCTTCGTCTAATTTAGCAATGCTTTGCAAACTGTCTTCGCGTTCAATGGTAAGCATATCCTTCACCAATCCATTGAGGCTTTTTGATTTCGTTACAATATCCTCATAATCGGGAAATTCGGGATTTATTAATCCAACCGCAGTATCGTAATAAGCTTGGGCTCCTTTAAAATCAGGAATCTGAAGGTAAATATCCCCCAGTTTTAAACTCGACATGGCTTTTTGATAGTTATTAGAAGTGCTCTTCTGAATTGAAGTATGAAGATACTCCATTGCTTGCTCACGCTGCTTTTCCTTATCGGCAATTTCGGCAAGCGCATAGTAAATTTGATCTTGAAATTCAATGTTTTTATCGTCGCGCAACATTTTTTTGAGGCGCTTTTTTAAATCGGCTGTATTCCCGGTACTTACATCGAAGCAACGTGCCTCGTTCATTTTGGCACTGAAAGCCATTTCGTAAGGTGGGTTCATTTTTATTACCTCGGTAAAATACTTAGAGGCCTTTTTTAATTGTCCTTGTTTTTGATACAATTGTCCTAAAACAAAGGTATAGCGTGTTTTGTCGCGTTTGCTTTTAGTAAGTGGAATGGCCTTGGTAAGGTTTTCAATGGCATAAGTATAATCGTCCTTTTTGCAATAAAAATCAGCACAAATAGCATAGAATTCGCCCAGCAATCGTGCAGGAAATTTTTTATCGTAACGAATCTGATCCATTATTTCTTCGGCAATTACCGAAGTACCTACTTCGTTTTGGCAACGAAACGACCAAAGCATTGCTTCGTAATGAGAAGGCAGCTTTTTGTATTGAAACTGCATAAAATCAAATACTTCCAACGCATCAATGTAATTGTGTCGGTAAAAATGCGATTTCCCAATAAGCAGGTAGCTGTCGTCAATCCAATTGCAATGCTCTTCTCCTTTTAAAAAAATGGAATGCCGCTCAATTACCGAAGAAGCCTTTTTATAGGTTTTATCCATTTCGGCCGTAAGGCTTTGCGACTCCTTTAAATCGGTATAATTAAACACCGGAATGATTCGTTCAAAGTGGTCGACATGGTTTTTGTACAGCTTATCGAGTCCTTCTTTCATGCTTTCTCTGGCATAAAAGTACCCGTTGTAGCGCGAGGTTAAATTGTGGTAAGCACGTGTAGCCACGGTGTTTTTTTTAGTGGTACAGCCTGCAAGGAGTAGCACCAAGACCAGTGGTAATAAACGTGTAAAAAATATATGTAGTTGTTTTGTCAAAACTCGAGTACTGATAGCTGGTAGTGCCTTAACTTATTTTTGACAAAAATATTTTAATTTTTGGGAAAAATGGGCTTTTTGAAATTTATCAAGCATCTGAAGCTCGTTTTTTAAAGTGTTTACTCTTTTTTAGATTTCGGAAAAGCGCTAAAACAGGTAAAAAAAATGAATGTGAAAGATAATAGGCTGTATAATTTTAAAATGTGCAAGAAAAACTTACTTTTGCGCTCGATTTTAAAAATTGTTACAATTTAATCCCAAAAATAATGTCGAGTCAAGTAGGTAAAATTTCACAAATTATCGGACCTGTAATTGACGTATCCTTTGATACTACTACAATGCAGCTTCCCAAAATATTAGATGCTCTTGAAATAACTAAAGAGAACGGACAAAAAATTATATTGGAGTGCCAAAAGCACATTGGTGAAGATACCATTCGTACCGTGGCAATGGACAGTAGTGATGGATTGCGAAGAGGGATGGACGTTGTTGCTACCGGAATGCCTATAAAAATGCCAATTGGCGAGCAGGTAAAAGGACGTTTATACAATGTTGTGGGTGAGGCTATTGATGGAATTGGCCCTACTCCTAATACCAACGGTTTACCTATTCACCGTGAGCCACCAAAATTTGAAGAATTATCGCCTGCTAACGAGGTGTTGTATACCGGAATTAAAGTAATCGACTTACTAGAGCCATACGCAAAAGGAGGAAAAATTGGTTTGTTTGGAGGTGCGGGAGTTGGTAAAACAGTATTGATTATGGAGTTGGTAAATAACATTGCTAAGGCCTACTCAGGTCTTTCGGTATTTGCCGGTGTAGGGGAACGTACACGTGAAGGAAACGATTTGTTGCGTGAGTTTATTGAGTCGGATGTAATTAAATACGGAAAGGAGTTTAAACACAGCATGGAACAAGGCGGTTGGGATTTGAGCAAGGTGGATATGAAAGAACTTGCCGATTCAAAAGCTACTTTGGTGTTTGGTCAGATGAACGAACCTCCCGGAGCTCGTGCTCGTGTGGCATTAAGTGGTTTAACCATGGCGGAGTATTTCCGTGATGGAGATGCCAGCGATAAATCAGGTGCAGGACGTGATATATTATTTTTTATTGATAACATTTTCCGCTTTACTCAAGCAGGTTCTGAGGTATCGGCTTTATTAGGTCGTATGCCTTCAGCAGTAGGTTACCAACCAACGTTGGCAACAGAGATGGGTGCCATGCAGGAGCGTATTACCTCAACTAAACGTGGATCTATTACTTCAGTACAAGCCGTTTATGTACCTGCGGATGACTTAACCGATCCGGCTCCGGCAACTACCTTTGCTCACTTGGATGCTACTACGGTATTGAGTCGTAAAATTGCCGAGTTGGGTATTTACCCTGCGGTAGATCCATTGGATAGTACTTCTCGTATCTTAACGCCAACAGTATTGGGAGATAAGCATTACAACACCGCACAACGCGTAAAAGAAATTTTACAACGCTACAAAGAGTTGCAAGATATTATTGCCATTTTGGGTATGGATGAATTAAGTGAGGAAGATAAATTGGTAGTATCTCGTGCACGTCGAGTTCAACGTTTCTTATCGCAACCTTTCCACGTAGCTGAGCAGTTTACCGGATTAAAAGGAGTATTGGTTTCTATCGAAGATACCATCAAAGGGTTTAACATGATTATGGATGGGGAAGTGGATGAATATCCTGAAGCAGCATTCAACTTAGTTGGAACCATTGAAGATGCGATTGAAAAAGGTAAGAAATTACTGGCAGAAGCAAATTAATTGAATATAGATTACTAGATTAAAAACAATGCATTTAGAAATAATTACTCCCGATAAAAAGTTGTTTAGTGGCGAAGTGAAAGCGATTTCAGTTCCGGGTACCGATGGTTCATTAGGTATTTTGAATCGTCATGCTCCATTGATTTCTTCTTTGAAGAATGGAGTGGTAAAAGTAACCGACAACAAACAAACCGTGCACAATTTCGAAATTAACGGTGGGGTAATTGAAGTGTTGAATAATAAGGTAATTGTGTTGGCAGAGTAATTAGTAAGAATTCAAAAAAAAATACCGTTAGAAATTCTAACGGTATTTTTTTTTACCTATTTTTTAAGGTACTTCCAATTACGTATTTTACCCTCACTAACCCATTCAATTGCTGTAGCCAGTCTTTTCAGCTTAGTAGCATCGGTTTTCGCCTCGGCAATCCAGTCGGCATATTCGCGTTGTTGTGAAGCTGAAAATTTTTGAAATTCAGCAAGTGCCTTTTTGTTTTTGTTTAATGCATCACTTAATACTTGCGGCATCACAAGCTTCTTGGGGGTGGGTGGCTTTTTTTCAACTTTAACTCCCGCCTCATTCAATTTCATGTGTTGCTTAATAAAATCAAGCATTGCCTTGTCGGGAGGCAAATCAGTTATTGCAGTCATGCGACCTAAATGACCCATGGCATCACCTCCACTGTTTTTTCGCTCGCCTAAATAATTGTGCTCATCTTGCAGCAATTTGGCTTTCCAAAAACCACCTACACAATGCGCTTTAAACGCTGCAAAATTAAACATGGGCCCTTTGTAATCAAAGAAAGGCATACCCCACTTAATTGTTTCCGTTACTTCAGGGCAAGCCTTGTGAATTAAGTTACGCATGTGCGTTAAAATGGGTTGGGCAAAAAGCGGGGATTTGGCAATGTACGTATCGATGCGTTTGTCTTTTGTAGCCATTGAAACCTGTGTTGAAAAACACAAATTTAAAATTATCTCAACTACATTGCCAAGCCTCCTTTTCTATTAATTACTGAGCACAGCTTCCTCCTTTTGCTTCAACAAATTTGTATACATGGCTTTAATGCTGTTTTCGCTGCGTAAAAACACACTTGTTAAAAAGTTGAGATCGTTGGTGTGTTTAAATGCTTCACGGTAATAGGCGATTTCTTGATCTGTCCAGGTTTCGTGTGAGCGTGGAAAAGTTTTACGCAGTTCACGAACTGCATCTGTCAAGTTTTCGCCACTTTTTAAAATGGGTAAGTTAGCTACCGCCCGCTTTAAATTTTGTTGCGAATTCTCATTCAAATGATTGTAATAAGGTGCCGCGAAAAAGTCTTGCACTTGTTGTTGGGTGTTTGCATAAAAATGCTTTTCAAAATACGCCAATAAAACCGGTCGCAGTGTTGTATATTTTGTGACTCCTTCGAGCACTCCAAAAAACGAAACTGCATGGCGGGCATCGGTTAACTTGGTACTGGATGAACCCAACAATAATTTTCCAAGTGTGTGGTGCGATAAACCAATGTCTTTGGCTTTCATTTCATCAGCATATACTTTTATTTTTTCATCGCTAATAAAATCGCTTAAGCGCAGCTTTTTTTGTCGGGAATGCTGTTCGCAATAGCCTTGAATTATTTTCATAAAATCATGTCCGTAACGCTCCATTTTTGCTGTTGAAACTCCCGAAATTCCTAACATCTCCTGTTCATTACAAGGCAATTGCTCGACCATTGAAGCCAAGGTAACATCGCCAAAAACAATAAATGGAGGCATTCCCAAACTATCGGCAATTTGTTTTCGCAAGCTGCGTAATTCTTCAAACAGGGGATGTTGCTTGACTTCCGATGTTGCTGAAGCTGCCGGTTTTTGTAATTTGTTTTTTGTGGCAGGTACTTCTGTTACTGTTTCAACAAAATGCAATTTCGCTTCGCCTTGCACAATTTTCTTTCCAAATGGTGTAGCTTTTAATGCATAATTTTCGTCGTAGGCCATTTCAATGGCTCCCAGTTGAAGCATTTGCATCAGGTAGCTTTGCCAACGTTCAAAACTAAGCTCTGCCCCTTTGCCATAGGTTTTCAATTTATCAAATCCTTGCGTAAAAATTTCGGCACTTTTACTTCCTCTTAAAATATTTATAAGCATGTTGAATCCTATTTTTTCGCCGGCACGCAGCAAAGCTGATAAGGCCTTTTGCGCAAAAATACTTCCTTCAATAAAGGAAGGTGGATTTTTACACACATCACAATTACCGCAATTTTCGGTGATGCTTTCACTGAAATAATTCAACAATATTATTCTTCTGCAAATGCGGGCTTCTGCTAATTCCTGCATTTGGCGCAACTTTTCGAGATTAAGTGTTGCATTTGCACTTTCGGTAGCAAAGCGCTTTAACGAAATAATATCTGCTACCGAAAAGTACAATACCGTAGTTGCCGGTAGTCCGTCCCGCCCGGCGCGACCAATTTCCTGGTAGTAGCTTTCAATGTTTTTGGGTAAATTATAATGTATAACATAGCGCACATTCGATTTGTCAATTCCCATCCCAAAGGCAACAGTAGCAATAATTACACGTATGTCGTCTTTGGTAAAAGCTTCTTGTACAGCACTTCGTTCTTCGGATGCCAAGCCTGCATGGTAATGCGCACAATTAATTCCCATTGCCTTTAACTTACCACTCAATTTTTCTGTCCCTTTTCGCGATAAGCAGTAAATAATCCCGGAATCTGTAGGATGCTGTTGAATGAGTGAAACTATTTCTGCTATTTTTTTCGACTCTTTAGTTCCGCGCTTAACTGCAATACTCAGGTTTTTTCTATCAAAAGACGAAATAAATTGTTCGGGATCCCGCAGCTTCAATTGTTGCAATATATCCTTGCGGGTAACTTTGTCGGCAGTTGCAGTTAGCGCAATAAAAGGAACATTCGGAAATTTTAAACGCAAAAATCCCAATTGGGTGTATTCAGGGCGAAAATCGTGACCCCAACTGCTAATGCAATGTGCTTCATCAATCGCCACCAAAGAAATGGTGATTTCATTTAAAAAAGTATCACGCAATTGCACAATGGTTTCGGGAGCCATGTATAAAAGTTTGGTTATACCATTGCGGCATTTTTCTTTTACTGCATTGGTTTCCTCAAAACTAAGTGAGGAGTTTATAAATTCTGCTTCAATTCCATTAGCTTGCAACGCTTGCACTTGATCCTTCATTAAGGCAATAAGTGGCGATACAACCAATGCAGTTCCTGGTTTAAGTAAAGCCGGCACTTGGTAGCAAATTGATTTCCCGCCGCCGGTGGGCATTAGCACCAATGCATCTTTTCCACTGCACACGGCAGTGATTGCCGCTTCCTGCATAGGACGAAATTGGTCAAAACCAAATTGCTTTTTTAATAGGTCGATGGGTTGAATAGCCATGTTTGATTCGTGTGAAATAATAAAATAAAAACACAGCAACACAAAATCTGTTCTACCACTACTTTCAAACAGTTAATGTGTTACTGTGTAAAACTAGGAATTCAATTCTTTTTGCCTAACATCAACACTTCGTTCACTACAATTTCGGTAATGTACTTCTTCTCTCCTTCTTTGTTGTTGTAGCTGCGACTGGTGAGTTTCCCTTCAATAGCTATTTCATTCCCTTTGTCGAGATATTTTTCAACTATCTCAGCAGTTTTTCCCCAGGCAATTAAATTGTGCCAACAGGTTTCGGTGACCTTTTCACCTTTTAAATTGGTGTAGGTTTCGTTTGTAGCCAAATTTAATTTAGCCATTTTTTTTCCTGATTCCAGGTTTTTTACCTCAGGTACTGCGCCTAAGTTTCCAATCAGCCTTACGCTGTTTCTTAAATTGTTCATGTTACTTTTTTTAAGGTTAAACATTTTTCACTCATTAGTGATGATGCAAAACTGCGGCAAACCTGAGACGCAGACAATACTTAAAAAAGACGATTTTTATTATTGAAAATTATTCCTTCAACTTAGTGTCTTCATGAGCATTGGATAGTACTTTATTAAAACCATGGATTGATGTATCGTAAAGGCAAAAAATAGTTATCCAAACTCAACTTCCAATGTTCTCAAAAATTACAAAAAATGCTCCACTAGTTTATCCTACAAAATGAGTAATGAAATTAAGTGTGAAAAAAAATTCCCTTATTTCCGGTGGATTCAATATGTTCCAATTGGTTAATGAGCAGTATAAAAATGTTTTTATTACTTATTTAACTTTTATTGGTAGTTAGTAGCAACTACTAATTCAAAATTCTTTTACATTTAAATTCTCAAAAAAAAGCACTTGATACACCTTAGTCAAATAAATAAGTCGTATAAAGTTGGTGCCAACAGCATGCATGTGCTGAAAGGAATTGATATGCACATAAAGGAAGGAGAATTGGTTTCTATTATGGGCTCTTCGGGTTCGGGCAAATCAACCTTGCTCAACATACTTGGTTTACTCGACAATTACGACACCGGAACCTACACACTCAACAATATTTTGATGCGCGATTTGTCGCAAACAAAAGCAGCCCAATTGCGCAATAAATTTTTAGGCTTTGTTTTTCAATCGTTTAATTTATTAGCCTTTAAAAATGCCGTTGAAAACATTGCCCTGCCTTTGTATTACCAAAAAGTGGGACGCAAGGAACGAAACAAACTCGCGCTCGAATACCTCGATCGTGTTGGCTTAAAAGAGTGGGCCAATCATTTACCGAGCGAAATGAGTGGAGGACAAAAACAACGTGTGGCAATTGCGCGTGCCTTGATTTCGAAACCCAAAGTAATTTTTGCTGACGAGCCTACGGGAGCACTTGATAGCGCTACATCGCAGGAAGTAATGCAATTATTTAAAGAGGTAAACAAAGAGGGAATTACCGTGGTAATTGTTACCCACGAAGATGACATAAGCAAAATGACGGATCGCATTATCGACTTAAAAGACGGATTAATTGTACACGAATAGTTTAAGTTGACTCAACTCACAGCGCATGTTTGACCGCGACAAATGGCAAGAAATTTTGGGAACCATCAGCAAAAATAAGCTGAGAACTTTTCTTACTGCCTTTAGTGTAGCTTGGGGAATTTTTATTTTAATTGTCTTGCTTGGAGCCGGACAAGGTTTAAGAAATGGAGCTGAGTCGCAGTTTTTGCGAGATGCTGTAAACAGTATAAACATTGAAGGCGGTCAAACAACCATGCCCTATAAGGGAATTCAGCCCGGAAAACGAATTCAACTCACTACTGAAGATTATTTGTTGGTACGTAACCTTTCCAAACATTTGGTGTATTCGAGCGCCGGCCTGGGAGGTTCTTCGGTAATGATGAGCTATAAACAACGCCACGGAGCCTACATGCTACGGTCGGTAATGCCCGATCACGATTACCTTGAAAATGCAAGCATCACCAGCGGTCGCTTCATTAATGAACTCGATATTAAGGAACACCGAAAAGTGTGTTGCATTGGCTATCCGGTGCGCGACGAATTGTTTGCTGATGAAAATCCAATTAATAAATTTATTGATGTAGCCGGCACCCAATACAAAGTTATTGGTGTTTTTACCGACCCCGGAAATGGTGACCTTACACGTATTTATGTTCCTTTAACTACTTATCAGCGCGCCTATGGAGGAACCAACAACATTGGAAATGTATGGGCAAGTATGGACGATGAGTCTTTTGAAAATGGAGATGCATTGGTGGAAGAAATTAGAACTACCTTGGCAGCAAAACACAATTTTAATCCGGCCGATTTAAGTGCTGTTCGTGTTGAAAACTGGAGCGAAGAGTACAAACGAATTATGACCATGCTCGACGGGATAAAAATTTTTATTTGGATTATTGGAGTTTTCACACTTATTGCCGGCATTGTTGGTGTGAGCAATATTATGATGATAATTGTAAAAGAACGCACCAAGGAAATTGGAATACGAAAAGCACTGGGAGCAACACCATCTTCCATTGTTATGTTGATCGTTCAAGAATCTGTTTTTATTACTGCTGTAGCAGGATACATTGGACTTTTACTTGGAGTAGGTTTGTTACAGTTAATGAGCGATAATATTGAAGGCGATTTTTTTAAACATCCCGAAGTAAATTTTACCTTAGCTATTTCGGCTACTTTTATGATTATTGTTGCTGGTGCTTTAGCAGGATTTTTTCCGGCATTGCGTGCAGCCAAAGTTGAACCCATTGAAGCATTAAGAACTGAATAATGTTAATCGACCGCGATAACTGGCAAGAAATATACGCAACCATTAAAAAGAACAAGTTGCGTACTTTGCTTACTTCACTTGGAGTAGGTTGGGGAATTTTTATGTTGGTTATTATGCTGGGCGCAGGAAATGGCTTGAAAAACGGGGTAATGAATGATTTTAGCGGAACAGCTACGAACAGTTTTTTTATGTGGACCCAAAAAACCACAAAGCCCTACAAAGGCATGAAACCCGGGCGTAACTTCGATTTTAACAATGGCGATGTCATTGCACTTTCGCAATTAAAAGAACTATCGGTAGTGTCTCCTCAAAATCAGTTAGGCGGTTGGCGAGGCGACAACAGTGTTGTAAGAGGATTGAAAACCGGTAGTTTTCAGGTGAATGGCGCTTTTCCAAACATTGCTAAAATATCGCAAGTAAAAATTATTGAAGGTCGCTTTATTAATGAAAATGATATTCGCGAAAAACGAAAAGTGTGTGTAATTGGGACACGAGTGAAAGAAGAATTGTTCACACAAAGCGAAAAAGCACCGGGCGAATATATACGCATCAATGGGGTGTACTTTAAGGTAATTGGGGTTTCTAAACCTGTTTCAAATGGAGGCGAGGCACGAGAAGAAGCTTCAAAAATTGTGGTTCCTTTTTCAACCTTTCAAAATGCCTTTAATTTTGGTGATGAAGTAGGTTGGTTTGCTATCTCTTCAGCTCCCGAATATTCAGCTGCTGAGGCCGAAGAAAAAGTGATGGCCATAGTGAAGGAACGTCATAAAATTGCACCCGACGATAAGCAGGCCATTGGTAGTTGGAACATGGAAAAACAATACCTAAAAATGAAAGGACTATTTACCGGCATCAACCTGCTTATTTGGTTTGTTGGAATTGGAACCTTAATAGCCGGGGTTATTGGCATCAGCAACATTATGCTCATTGTTGTAAAAGAACGCACCAAAGAAATTGGTGTGAAACGAGCCCTTGGAGCAACCCCTTTTGCGGTAACTTCACAAATTATTATTGAGTCGGTTTTTTTAACTTCCTTGGCGGGATATTTTGGATTGGTTATCGGAATTTTGTTACTGGAAGGTGTAAACACCGCAATGGGTAACGATGTGCCCATGTTTAAAAATCCCACTGTTGATATTTCAGTTGCAATAATTTCACTTTCGGTGTTGGTATTTTGTGGCGCACTTGCCGGATTAATACCAGCCCGAAGAGCTGTATCGGTTCACCCGGTTGAAGCATTGCGTGCAGAGTAATTAAGTATAATTAATTTAAAAAGGTTTATGATAAAGAAGAGTTTAAAAATAATCATCGCACTGGCACTGCTAGGGGTTTTTATATGGACATTTTATTTTTTGTACAAAAAGTCGGAGCAAAGTCCGGTGGTATTTCAAACAGTATCAGCATTTGATACCACCATTATTAAAAAAACAGTTGCAACCGGAAGTGTTATTCCTCGTCGCGAAGTAAATATGAAGGCACAAGTGTCGGGCATTGTTGAAAAAATGTACGTTGTTGCCGGACAAGAAATTAAACAAGGCGACATCATTGCCAAGATTAAAATTATTCCCAATATGTTGAATTTAGCAAACGCCGAATCGCGCGTGAATCAAGCTAAAATTAGTTTCGACAACGCCTTGGTTGAATACGATAGATATGCTTTACTTTTGAAACAGCAAGTAATTGCAGCAGCAGAACTTTTGCCTTATGAATTAAAACGAAATTCATCAAAGGAAGAATTGGATGCAGCCGAAAACAATTTACAACTCATTAAAGAAGGAGTTACGAAGAATGCTGGAAAAGCCACCAATACACTTATACGAAGCACCATCAGTGGAATGGTGCTGGATGTTCCTATTAAAGAAGGGAGCAGTGTAATTGAAAGCAATACATTTAATGAAGGTACCACCATTGCCTCGGTTGCCAACATGGGCGAAATGATTTTTGAAGGAAAACTGGATGAAAGCGAAGTAGGAAAAATTAAGCAAGGAATGAACCTCGTATTAACGATTGGAGCCATTGATTCCGAAAGTTTTTCGGCCACACTGGAATACATTTCTCCGAAAGGAATAACTGAAAATGGAGCAATTCAATTTTTAATTCGTGCTGCATTGGGTAAAAATAAAGGCAACTCATTTTTACGTGCGGGTTATAGTGCGAATGCCGATATTATTTTAGATAAGAAAGAAGCTGTTTTGTCGCTACCTGAATCGGTTTTGCAATTTGAAAAAGATAAAACTTTTGTAGAAGTTGAAATTGCTCCAAATAAATTTGAAAAGCGCTATTTAAAAACCGGAATATCGGATGGAGTAAATATTCAAGTACTAGAAGGCATCAGCAAAAGCGAAAAAGTCAAAGTTCCCGAAATGAATGGAATGGGGGCTGAGAAACAAGGTTAAAAATTGAACAAGAAGCGTCCTTTTTTTACTATAATTGAGCTCTTTGGCGCGTAACTCGGATTTCGGTACGCCTATTTTGTCGATGTTCCTCTTCGCTACATGGAACAAAATCTTTGCAGCGGTTCGTAAGATCTGTTTCACCAAACCCATGTCCAATAATGCGTTCAGCATCACCCCCTTTTGCAATAATGTAAGCAACAGCAACATCTGCGCGCTTTTGCGAAAGTTGTAAATTAAATACTGCATCGGCTCGCGAATCGGTATGAGAGTTTAATTCAATTAAAATTGAAGGATAGTTTTTTAACAAGACAACCACTTTGTCCAATTGTGCTGTTGCTTCGGCTTTTAACTCGTACTTTCCTAATTCGTAATACAAACTTTCAATAAACATACCTTCTTTTACACTGGTTTTGTAATTGCTTTTCTCAGGATTATACGCCGAAAGTTTATTGAAATCGTATGCTTCGTTTTCAAACTTAAAATAGCCCTCCGAATCGGTTTTCATCGTTTTCAACACCGCACCACGAACGCCTCCCATGCTAATGGTAGCAGCTGTTACCGGTTCATTGTCTTTACCATTTACCAAAATCTTACCATACACCCTACTCTTGTTTTGCTGATTTAGCAATGGATGGCTATCATCGATGAGTATTACATAGGTTAAATCTTTGGGCATATTTTCAAAACGAAACATGCCCGACTCGTTGGTGGTTGTTTGTTTTAATGTGTTGCCATCTGCATCCGCTAGGATTACTTCCATTCCTTGCACCACCTGCTTAAAATTTTCACCCACTTGCACCCTTCCAATTATACTTACCACCTTTCTTACAGAGAAAAGCAAATCGGTTGCATCCATTTCGGTCATGTTAATTTGATCGGCTTGCAACTCCTGAAAGTCAAAGTAACCATTAACATCTGCCGACATTTCCTGCACTACTTCAGCTTGCTTATTCTTAACTACAATTTTAGCATTCACGGCAGGACTTCCATCATTGTAAATTAAACGCCCATAAGCTTCTGATGTTTTTCCTAATAAATTCAAAGCGACGTCATCGTTTACAAATTCAACAACATAGGTTTCGTCAGGGTTTAGATGTTGAAAAACAAAACCACCATAAGCATCGGTTGTAGTTGTTTCAACCACTTGTCCTTTTGAGTTTACCAACTTTATCAAGGTATTAGCGGCCGGGTCTAGCTTATTGAGCATTACTTTACCCCACAAGGATGTAATTTTTTCCTCACTAATTTTTGAGCGGAATTCATAAATGTCATCATCGCCCTTTCCTCCTTCGCGATTACTCGAAATGTAGCCCTTTTTGTTTGCGACTGTAAACACCAAACCAAAATCATCCTTGGGCGAATTCAACGGCATTTGCATGTTAGTAACCGAAGTCCATTTTTTATTAACCTGTCGGGTCGAAAAAATATCTAAGCCACCAAATCCAATTTGTCCATCGCTTGAAAAATACAAGGTTCCATCTTCAGCGGCATAGGGAAACATTTCATTTCCCGGTGTATTCACTTGTCCGCCTAAATTTTTAAAATTACTCCAAGTATTTCCTTCGCGTTTGCACACATACAAATCCATCCCACCAAAACCACCCGGCATATCGCTCGAAAAAAACAAATATTGTCCATCAGCCGAAACGCTGGGATGCATGAACGAACAATTAATGCAATTCAAAAAAAACGATACCGGCTCGGTCCATTTCCCTTTTTCCAGTTTTGAGAAAAATATTTTAGGTCGGTTTACATTCGCTTTTGTTTTAGGATCGTAAACATTGTCAATGCGTGTAAAGTACATCACATTTTGAGCAGGATTAAAAGACACAGGACCATTGTGAAACTCTGTATTAATTTTACTAGAAATCAATTCGGGTTTTGCATATTGGGGTTCACCACCGTTGCTTTTTATCTCGGAATAATACACCGAAACATACGGCTTATTGGTCCATCCAAAAGTATTATCGTTTATAAAATCCTTGCGCCTTTCCGATACAAATACGAGTCCGTCTTTGTATGGGATTGGACAAAAATCAGAGATGGAAGTATTGAGTGCTTCCAAGTTATAGACTACAAAAGTTTGGGGTTTAATTGTCCAAAGTCGAGTAATTGTAAGGTTATTAATTTCACGTTTGGCGCGTTCATCCTTCGGAACTTTTTGTGCATAGGCCAAGTATTGATCCTTGGCTTCATTGGGTTTTCGATTACTTTTTAGTATTTCTCCATAGTACAAATGATTCACCGGATTGATGTTTCGCATACCCAGCAAACGATCGTACTTTTGTTCAGCACTATCGTATTCATTCGTCATGCGATAACTATTGGCTAGCTTTTCAGCGACTTCCTTTTTATGGTGCTTGGTTTTATATTCAATGCGCTCGTACTTCGGAATTGCTTTGGCATAACTGTAGTTTTTATAATACTCATTTGCTTGTTTCAACTGCGCAAATAACTGCGGAGCTGATGTCAAGCAAGTAAGTAAAATTAAAATTCGTTTTATTGCCTTCAATGCTAATTGTATTTAAACAAACGTGGTGAAATCGTTTTTGCTTTGAAAAAATCTATATCAAACCCTACAAAAAACTCGTGTGAGCCTTTGTTCGTTAACCCTAGTTTTTGAGTTGTTAAGTCGTAAGAATATCCAACTCTTATTAATTTAGAAATATTATACTCGCCAATAAAAACAATTGATTTGTTTGAGCGTATTCCCATTCCCAGCCAAATTTTTTCATCGAGTAAGAGGCTCGCATTTAGATCAAGGTTTACCGGCGCATTATTCGTGTAACGAACCACAACACTTGGCCGCAATGTTATCATCGAATTTATTTCAATTGCCTTTCCAGCTGTGGCGATAATGTGCGGAGCCAGTTGATTTGAAAAATTAGCCAACAAGGTGGTACTGTTGCTCGATTTGGTGGATAGTTGAGCAAGGGTAACACCGGCATAAAAACTACTGTTGTAATAATACATACCAAAATCAAAAGCGGGTTTGAGCAAATGTGTGATAGCTCCCGAATTAAAAATATCGGCTTTATCCTTATAATCTACTTTGCTCCAATCATAGTAATAATCGTATAGTCCTGCTCTTAATCCGAATGCCAATTTTCCTGAGTTAAGGCGAATTCTATAGGCAAACGAACCCACATATTGATTCATTGAGCAAGGACCTATTTTATCGCTGATAACATGTACACCAACTCCTAATTTTTTATTCTTCAAAGGACTATTGACACTGGCAGTAATGGTGGTGGGTGCACCATCAAAATTAACCCATTGATTGCGGTACAACAAAACAGTGCTAATAACTTCACGACTTCCAGCATATGCCGGGTTGAGCACTAAAGGATTAAACATGTATTGTGTAAACTGCGGAGTTTGTTGTGCTATGCCGAAATCGACAAAACAACAAAAGCAAACAAAAAAGCAATGTAATTTAACTCGCATGCAGTTTTAACGGGTTAATTCAACCCATCCCTTGTATTTTTGATGGTCGATGGTTACTAAATAAAAATAAGTTCCTTCGGGTAAATCTTCGTTTTTTGAAGTGGTTCCACTCCACAGCACTTCGCTGTTATTGTAGTTTTTACCTTGCCAAACAACATCGCCCCAGCGATTAAAAATAAAGACGGTATTGTTCGAAAATTCTTCAATACCATCAATTATCCAAGCGTCGTTATGCTGATCGTTGTTGGGTGTAATTCCACTGTAAAAATGCAATGCACATGCTCCTTCATATTCAAGCTGAATACTTACCGTATCGCTTAGTTTAAAACCCCTAGCATCAGTCACAGTTACTGTATATGTTCCGGGTTTTAGATTTTTAATGGAACTAGTCGTTTCTCCTTCCGGCAGCCACAAAAATTGAAATGGACCTACTCCTGATTTAATAGAAACTTCAGCAAAGCCATTATCGGCGTTGAGGCAGGAAGATGATATAGTTGCGACAGAAAAGCTCAAACCTTTTTGTTGTGGTTGTTGAAAGCCTTGTGTAACGAAATGATTGCTCGAAAAAAAAGTTTGCACCGCTAGTTCTCCGGTAGATGCAGAAAGTGAAATTCCGGCGTTACTGCTGAAGTTTCCTGTGCTTCCCAATAGTTGAGGTGTAATACTTACCTGAGCAAATGCTGTTGGGTGTAACAAAAAAAACACAACAAGGCTACTTAAAAACCGGTAGTAGTTTTTGTTTTTTTGTAGTATTGGTTGTTGTGAAAACTCTGTCTTCATGGTCGCTTTTGGTCAATTTCTTGAACCTGATAATTCGTTTAGGGTTTGTAAACCACAAAATTGAAATCTTTGTCAACCGGTGTTCCTGCTGAGTTGTAGGTTCTGATCTTAAATTTTCCCGGTAATGATCCCGTTAATGAATTGCTGGCAGCTATCTCACCGGGACCTGATGAAAGTGTTGCCAATACAGTAAAATTGATGGAATTAAAGCCATCAGTAAAATCTATTTCATACACGCCGGTTCCCAGTTTAAACAGTATAAAATTCCCTGAATTGGATGTTAAAATATTTCCATTTAAGTCAACCGAACCATAGGCAATAGGGAGCAAATCGGCATTGCTGGTATTGCTACGATTTACTTCATTCCCAAAGCCTCCGCTTACATTTATGGTTCCTTTTACGTCTAGCGTTTGAACAGGATTTTTTCCGATACCAACTCTACCATTGTTGTCAATAATCATTCGGGTGGCACTGCTGGTACTATCGTCGCGTGTGGTTTTAAATTCTAATACAGAACCGTTTCCACTTGTAGTAAACGCTTGCGAACTGCGACTTTCAATGGAGGCAGATGGCGCAAAACTATTCCCGTTAAATCCCGAAAAAACAAGTTTTCCTAGCAGATCGTTTGCTTGAACTGCAAGTGGAGTAGCTTGTGTTCCTCTAGCCAAACCAAGTTCCAATTGTCCTGCATTAATTCCTGCATTAAATGAAAATATGGATTGTTTGGCTGCAGCGTCATGAATCGAAAATTTACTCCCGGGGTTATTAGTTCCAATTCCAATTCGGCCATTAGCCAATACACGTAAGCGTTCGGTATTATTGGTTTTTAGTATAAATGAAACCGAATCGGTAGTACCGATAAAATTAACTGTAGCACTGGTAGCTGCATTCCCAGTGCGGCTCCAAGCATCCTGGCTGCCGGGTATCCCCTGCGGTCCTGTTGCTCCTTGCGGGCCTGCGACCCCTTGTATGCCTTGTGGTCCGGCCGGTCCCGTAAGTCCAATTGGACCTTGCTGTCCCGTTTGACCTTGTGGACCTTGAGGGCCTTGTGGGCCTGGGTCTCCTTGTATTCCTTGTAAACCTTGCAAGCCCTGAGGCCCAGTAGCCCCTTGAATTCCCTGTGGACCGGTAAGACCGGTAGCACCTTGTGGACCGGGAGGACCTTGCGGGCCTTGAATACCTTGTGGACCAGGTAAACCCTGCGGACCATTTCCTGAAACTTTTGCATACAAAGCATAGGGAACCGACATAAATTGCGTAGTTCCCATGGAAACAAAATTGGTAGATGTAGCGCTTGTGTCAAGTAAAATTTCTAAAAAATAAGGTCCTGCAGCCCAGTTAATTGTTGCGAAATTAGTTGTGTCAATAGAACCAATTACCAGCGTAAATAGTCCAAACGGATTGGTACTCACCAAGTGATTTTCAGAGTAAACTATGGTTCCGATGGCGTTGGATTGATGAATGGCTATTTGTACTGCCAGGGACTTGTTGATGAGTTCATTTCCGGCTGCATCTCGTGCAACTGCCTGATAATTGAGCCCTTGCGGAGATTGTGCAGGGGCAATACGCAGGTGTGCAATCCAAACTACAACAAGTAAAAAAGTTTTTAATCTATACATGTTCACTACCGTTACAGGTTGATTTTTTGCAATTGCCTGTAACCAAACAAAACTACGTGAATTGAATTCCTTTGTTAGGCGCTGATTCTCAAAATAATTAACATTGCATTGTTGGTATCAGTAGATGTAAAAGTGAGTTACAAGGTTGAACTCATCCATATTCACAATTTTGATTAAGTTTACCTCCAATGAAAGCTTCTATAAGAGGCGTGAATACACACATACAAAAACGTGACAAGTTTGAATTTTGAAAATCTGGTTTCGCTTAAAGGAAAAAAATGGAGAGGCTCAAAAGCGCCAAAAAAAATATTAATTATTCGATTACAAGCATTTGGCGATGTGGTGATTACCTTGCCCTATTTGCAAAGTTTAAGAAACCAACTTCCTGCTACCACTCAACTCGATTTTCTTACCCGCACGCGTATGTCGGACATTCCTATTGGCATGGACATGTTTACAAACGTGTATGCATTGCGTGGTGGTAATAGTGTGAAACGTGAATTCCTTTGGTTTTTACTGATGTATCCTCTGCTTTTGATGAAAGGTTATGACGTAGTGATGGACTTGCAAAATCATCGGTTTTCAAAGTTAATTCGTCATTTATTATTTCCTGCTGCTTGGGTTGAGTTCGACAAAGAATCATCGCTCTATGCCGGCATGCGAACTAAGCGTAGCATTGATTTTTGCGGTTTGGCAGAAGTAGATTTTTCGGCACCTTTAATTTTAAAAAAAGAAGTTGAATCCACTTTAGTTGCTTTTAATTTACCAACTGATGCTGATTGGGTTGTATTAAATCCAGCAGGCTTTTTTGAAACACGCAATTGGGCTAAAGAAAAGTATATTGAATTTTGTGAGCATTGGATGAAACAAGAAAAACGTAAAACGTATTTTTTGCTTTTAGGAGAAGCATCGATGAGGGAAAAAGCAACTTGGTTTGAACAGCAATTGGGTTCGCGTTGTATAAATTTAGTGTGTAAAACAAATGCTCTCGAAGCTTTGCAAGTTCTATCTAAATGCAAATTGGTTGTATCAGAAGACTCCGGATTGTTTCACATGTCTTGCGCCATGGGCGTTCCAACAATAGGGATTTATGGATCTACCAGAAACGACTGGACCAATCCCCTACAAAATCACACTTTTTGTTTCAATTCATCAGATATGGAATGCGGTGATTGCATGTTACAAAAGTGCATCCATAAAAAAGTGCTTTGCCTTGATCGAATTGGCTCTGAAGAGGTGCTAAACAAAGCTTTAAGCCTTCTTGCAAAAACACCTCAGAGAAACTAAGATGAAACTAAACGAATTAATAAAAGAAGCTTACTTGCCATTGCTGGAAGAAAAAAATGGCTTTCATCTACTTTGTGAACCGGAGTTTAAAAACTCCCTTTATAACTACCTTTCTAACTGGGAGGTAATTCGAAAAAAAGAAAAAAACTACACTCCAATTCCACCTGAGCAATATGCTGAACTCCCCATTGCTCCGGCTGTCAAAAATGATTTTGAGTGGAAGTGGCGAAAGCAGAGTTTGGCCCAGGTGGAAAAACAAATACAGCAAAAAAACAAGCCACTGATATTAGATTTAGCCTGCTGGAATGGTTGGCTCAGCAATGCTCTAACCGAAAAAAAATACGAAGTACTGGCAGTCGATTTATTTGCCGACGAGGTAGATGGAATGGCATGCAAAAAATTTTATAAAAACACCTGGCATTCGGTTCAATGTGATACCGAAAATTTACATTTTTTGAACCCTGTTTTTGATGTGATTGTTGTTAATCATGCGCTTCAATTTATGCCACAGCCAATTGAATATTGCAATCGATTAAAGCAATTACTGAAACCCGATGGGTTAATTTTATTGGCCGGTATTAATTTCTTTTCTCTAAGCAAAAGGAAACATGAACAGGTCGAAAACTTTAAAAATCACTTTCAAAACAAGTACAATTTTTCAGTGTTTTTTAAGCCGTGTCGCGGCTATTTAACGTTTGAAGATAAAACTCAATTAGAACAAAACGGATTTAAGTTTATACCCTATCCCGGTATGCAATTACACAATTTGTATTCAAAGGTAAATCCTTCGAAACCTCTCTATTGCTTGGGAATATTCAATGCCAGCAATTAATAAAATGTTGAATGTTTCATATTATTTCTAAACTATTTTAGAAAATAACAATTTACTATTCGCGCACCGATGCCGGCATTTTTAACACCTTGAATGGTGCTAATGAATCAATGCGGCTTCGAGGATGTAGGGCTCCCAGGTATGGAAATTCATCATAGCCGTTCGTTGGTAGTGAGTTAAAAATCTGTTCTACATCCGCAAGCGGTAAATTCCATTCCTTGGCAATGGCTGAAACCGAGCGTTGCATAAAGGTTATGTACAGCAATTCTGCTTGGGTATGTTCAAAGACTTCGAACCACTTCAAATCGGTTTTTTGCTTTTTTCGTTCAGCATAAATATACCCGTTGGCTTGTTGTACAATGGCTTCATATTGTACGCGTGTTGCATATCCTGCAAAATCTTTCGTGTTTGTAAACAGGGGCTCTATTTTGCTTTCATGGCACCACATGCATTTTCCGATTCGTCCTGCTTTCGATAGCAAGGTATCACTTTTGGAAACTAATTTTCCATCCCTTCCATAAATCGCAAAACGTGGTTGTGAATTGGGAAGCAGGTCGATCGTTTCGAATTCGGTTGGAGTAAATGTGTGATTTTGGGAATCATAATTCCCTTCGGCCGCAATAAAAAACAGCCTCGACAAATTGCTGTCAACATAAAAATTAATTTCGCGCTTGCCCAACGAAACTGAACTTTTATCAATTAAATAGCGATCCGTTGTTTGAGGATGCTGACGTTTAAATTCTTCAAAAGTGGCAGGTGCATCTACCAATTGGTAATAATGATTATCAGTATGAATTACATATACTAACCAACGACCAATGTCAACTGAATTAAATTTTTTATACTCTTCGCTAGCCTTTAAATCATTATTAAATTGAGCTAAAAGCAAGAGTGTTTTCGAAGTAAATCCTAAGCTTGAAAAATCTATTGTTAATACTGTACTATCCTGCGAAAATGAAATTGCTTTGTCAAATTCTCCCTCAGGCAAAGTAGCGCCTATTAACGAAAGCGACCACAACAAGCCGGTGCGCTCATTCCACCATTTTTGATTTTCGTAGGCTTTACTTCTCCGCAAATTGATGCAGTACTCACTGTTACTTTTGCTTTCAGGAATAAAAGAGTAAAACAAAATATAGAGCGGCAACAGAAGTAATAATCGGCGCAATAAGTGGGCTGATAACTGCTTTTTCATCCGTTTTAAAACAGAGTTAGAAAATATACTTTTAGTAAGCAAAATTGCACAAAACTAGCTTCAACGAAAACAAAAAATTCTTGAAAAGCAAGAACAGTGAATGTTGCATAAAGCGCTTATAAATTGAAACTTTCGCCATAAAACTAGTTAGTCTAACAGTGCATTTAATTCCAAGGCAGTTTCTTGCATCGAACGCACCGGAATTACCTCGAACTTCAATTCACTTGCTAATAAACTTCTCAAGCATTCAAGCATTTCTGCTTTGGAAGTGCAGCGATGACTTTTGTTTGTGTTGGGAAGGTAACCAACATCAAAACTTACCACTTCCAAACCATAGGCATAGGCTTCCATAAAAGCATAACATTGTCCTTCGTGCTTGCTGGTATGTAAAAATATTTTTGATTGATTGAGTAGTTTAAATAATTCAGCTCGTATCCCAACAAAGCCTTTTAAAACAACTATTTCCTTTAACCCTAGTAAATTAATTTTGTGTTGTAATAAAACACGTTGCGGCCCTTCCCCCAGAATAACCACTCGCAAAGCGGGGAAAGCGGATTTTAATTCACTTATTAATTCTAAAAACAAGGTGTAATTCTTTACCGGAAGTAAACTTCCTATCCCTATTATATCAATACTACGCTTTGTATTTTCAAGCGGCCATTCCTGGTAAATATTTTCATAGTCTACTCCAAAAGGAACCACGTATTGACAGGTTGCACCGGTACTTTGCTGAAAAATTTTTGCATTAAATGTAGAATGGCTTACGAATTCTATTTTCTTGCCTTTTAAAAAACGTAAGTACCAATTGCCGCTCAACGAATCTTGTCCTTGCATTAATGCAAAAAATTTAAACGAAAATTGCTTTGAAAGTAAAAGCCCTATAAAACTACATTCGCGCAACCAAAAACTCATCACCGCAGTTACTTTACTTGATTTGTTGATCTTACGAAAGCAATAAATTACTTTAAGCCAGGTAATAATTTTATACAGCCCCTTTTTGCTTTTACCACCCATGGAGTGCACCGTTATTCCATTCCATTCATAGCACTTGTTAATAAAGGGATACTCGAACGCAATAATGGATATTTTTTTATCCGGTGCGAGTTTTTTTAAATGCAACAAAAAATATTGCAAATAGGTAATGCAGTTTACATCGCTTTCGTCGGCTGCAAATCCGGGGCAAAGCACCACTATGTGTGAGTTGGGTTGCAGCACTTTTAGCTTATTGCGCAGGAATAAATCCCTTTTCAACGATGTTCCGTTTGCCCAGCAAAGAGTGGGTAAAATCAATAAAGAGTTTCATTTCAGCCTCTTTAGCTGTAGTTGTATAATAATACATGGCACGAGAAATTGGATATGTTCCGTTTTGAAAATTAAACGCATTGGGTGCAATAAACGATTTACTGCTATCATAAGAAACAGAAAGGTATTTTACTTTTGAATTTAACTGCAAACTATTATAGTACCCAATAGCATTTTTGTTTGAAGCTATTTTTCGCAACATTTCGGATGGTTTTGAAAAACGGTTAATTGTACTTGCATAGTTTTCTTCACCCATTATTTTATCTTTAAAAAACTCATCACTGCTATTGTTTTTCTCCAGTGCATAAACGTTAATTTTTTCTTTGCTTCCTCCCAATTCCTTCCAGTTGGTGATTTTACCTTGATAAATTGCTTGCAGTTGTTCTTTGGTAATTTTATCGAGATTGTTTTGTGCATTTACTATCACAGCCAAACCATCGTAAGCTATGGTATAGGTATGCAGCTCTAACTTAAGACTATCCACTTTCGCTTTTTCGGCTGGTTTAAGTGCGCGTGAAGCAGCTGCTACATCTACTTTACCTGCAAGCAAATCGGCGATACCCGCAGTACTTCCTCCTCCTTCAACCACAAAGGAATAGATCGGGTTTTGTTGTTGAAATGAAGTACTCAATAATTTGGTTAAAGGATACACCGTATCGCTTCCTTTGATGTGTAGGCGAATGGCTTTTTTGTTCTTGCTATCCTTTAACGAACAGCCCAAAAGTAAACCCATCAGTAGTAAAAGGCTTGTCGATTTTTTAATCATGACAAATTGTATTAATTCTTCAAAGCAACTAAACTATTTCAAACTTCTAATTTAATAAGAAATTATTCTTTAGCTTTTTTTCTTGTTCTTTGATTAGCAATAAGAACCGCATTTGATGCACTAAGTATAGCTGACGTGAACGAGCGGATTTAAGGCCGGCCAACTCATACTTTTGTTGATTATTTAAATTGAGCCAACGGGCAAGATCAAAAATACGGATGTTTTGAAGGCTTTCGTTAGTAAGTTTTTTTCCGTTAAAAGAAGTATAAAACGAGCAAAAGAAATTGATAAGTTGAGCGTCATCACTACAATCAGAATTTTCAATTCGCTCAACCTGACCGCCTGCATAAAGTTTTCCTGCCATTGGATCTTCAAAATCAATTAAATAGAACATGGAAACACCTTCAATTTCAATGTCCATTTCTCCATTCGCAAATTTCGTAAGCAGCTTCGTTACCTTCACTTCCGAGCCCATATTCAATAGTTTTGAACTTGCAACGAAAGGAATTCCAAAAGTTTTTTCAGTAGCTAAACACTCCGTTATTAGCTGCTTATAGCGTGGTTCAAAAATATGAAGTCGCATTTTTTCGCCGGGTAATATCATTACATTCAACGGAAAATGCGCAAGTATTTTGGCCATAAAATGTCTGCTGCTTTTTTAATTCGCGCAAATAAAGAAATTAATTTTGAAAAGCAACCTAGTTAGAAGTCAACATTACTTAACGCTTTCTTGTAAGTTTTCAACACCCTTTCACGGGCAAATTTATGGTCGACGATGGGCGTGGGATAGCTAAACGATTCAAAATCAGGAACCCAGCGACGGATATAGTGCATCTGAGGATCAAACTTTTTTGTTTGTTCGCTTGGATTAAAAATTCGGAAATAAGGCGCTGCATCACATCCCGAACTAGCGGCCCATTGCCAGCCACCATTGTTTGATGAGAGTTCAAAATCCATCAATTTTTTAGCAAAATAAGCTTCGCCCCATTTCCAATCGATTAGCAAGTGTTTAGTTAGGAAACTGGCGGTGATCATGCGCACTCGATTATGCATAAATCCTGTTTGGTTGAGCTCGCGCATTCCTGCATCAACAATTGGATAACCTGTATTTCCTGAACACCAGCATTCAAATTCATGCTCATTATTTCGCCAGGGAATCGCATCGTAAGCCGGTTTAAATGCACGTTGAGTAATGTGTGGAAAATGATACAAAATCATCATGTAAAATTCACGCCAGATTAATTCGTTGAACCATTTTTCATTTAATTGCATCGCTCTTTTCATCACCTCGCGTATGCTTACCGTCCCAAATCGTAAATGAATACTAATTCTGCTTGTTCCATAAACGCCAGGAATATCGCGCTTTTCATGGTAGTCAAAGATTATTTTTTCAGGAAGTTTGTAAGGAACAAATTCAACATGGCTCTTTACAAATCCAAGATCTTGAAGGCTTGGCCATTTCTCAGACTTGTATTGAATAAAGTTTTTGAAATACTTTTTTACCCGATAGGAGCTTAAAAAAAAGCTATTCAGTACTGTTTTGTATTTTTTCATGTAAGGCGTAAAAACGGTATACGGACTATGGTCATCTTTTAGCACCTCATCTTTTGCTAATACCACTTGATCTTTGTACGAAAAGAATTGTTTTCCCTTTTGATGTAACAATTTTGCAATGCAGGCATCACGATCAATTGCAATCGGTTCATAGTCTTCATTGCAATACACCGAGTGAACCAAATAATCCTCCAACAATCGGCTAAAAACCTCTTCAACTTTGCCATGCATTACTTTTAATGAACAGCCCATTTCATTTAGTTCTCGCTCCAGACTCTCCAATACTGAATAAATAAATTCAACTCGCTTGTCCTGTTTATCTTCTAATGCGTTTAAGATGGCTGTATCAAAAATAAAAATAGGGAGTACCGGCTTTCCGGCCTTTAGTGCATGATACAAAGCAGCATTGTCATGCAAGCGCAAATCTCTTCTAAACCAAAAAATAGTTACCTCAGCTTTCGTCATCAATGTTTGAATGGAATAAGGGCATTATTTGTATGTGTTTCTGTTTTAAAAAATATATTCCAGATTGCCTATTTAGCAGCCTGGAATCACAACAAATTGCTGAAGTTTTTGTTTAATATTTATTCTATTCCAATATGGATTAATGCATCGCCTTCATTCACTACCGGTTTGTTGTTAATGGCAATTAAAAAACCGTCGTGCGGTGCTTTAAGGTCATACTCCTTTTCTCCATAAGGATCGGAAATTGTACCAATAATTTCGTCCTTTTCAACAAAACCACCATACTTTTTTGTGGTTCGAAACAAGCCTGCCTTTCGCGCACGTATCCAGGCTGTGCTGCTGAGTATGATGGTATGATTCACCTTCGGAACCTGAATATCACAAACACCTAAGTGATTCAGCAATCGAATGGTTCCGTTTACACCTTGCTCTACTGCAAGTTTTGTAAATCGCAAGGATTCTCCTCCTTCATACACCAACACCGGCTTTTTTAACTTCGCAGCTTCCCTTCGCAAGGATTTTTCACGGTAAGGAGAATTGAGTATAAAGGGCGGCTCAAAGATTTTTGCATAGTCTTTTGCCTGCTTATCTTCAAAGCTACAACGCAATTGTGGATAGTTGTTTATTTTTTCACCACCGGTGTGAAAATCTATTCCCAAATCAATAATCGAAAGGACTTCTTTGGTTAAACTATAAGCTATGCGACTTCCCAGAGAGCCGTTTTTGCTTCCCGGAAAACAGCGATTCAAATCACGCCCATCGGGCAAATCTCTCGTACCCGCAATAAACCCGGCTATGTTTAAGATTGGAATTGCAATGATGGTGCCTTTGATTGGGTTTTTAATTCCATGTCGACTTACCAGTTGACGTACAATTTCAACTCCGTTAGTTTCATTGCCATGCATTCCTCCTTGCAATAAGACTACCGGTCCGGGTTTTAGCGAGCGAAATACAAACACCGGTGTATCCAACATATCCGAAATTGGCAATCGGTAACTGGTTAAATTAAAGTGTGCGCTTTCTCCCGGAAGTATTGTTTTACCGCAAATTTCAAGGCTCGAAACAGTAGTCATAAGTTGAAGGTGTATGGACAATAATAATAAACCCAAACAGAGCAATCGTGTTTTGATTAGCTAAACAACGAATGTAAAAATAAATTAATTGACTTACGAAATACACTTTAGTAAACCTCATTACCTGGTTCTATGGGTTGTATATCTCAATACTTACTTACACAAGTTGGGTTGATCGATTGTTTTAAATTACTTGATTTCAATAACCTAACCGGTCAATCTTCACCATTTGTTTCAATTCCTTTTTGAGAACCGAGCTTACGCAGATTAGTTCTTTTTATTTATATACTCATCTGTAAAATGCTGTTTGTGCTTAGGTTTTGAAAATTTTTCAGCATTGTATTCCTTCGAGTTTCCTTTTGGAATTGAAAGCGAAGTCCACTTGTCATTACAGATTAATTTTCCAATAAAAACAATTTGTCCTATATGATAAGGGTAATGTGCAAGTTGCCTGTTTATTGCTTCGCAAACTGAATGTCCTTGATTTCGGATAAATATTTCTTTAGTTAAATCGTTTACTGTTAATGAGTTCAGCGCATCAAACAAGCAATCCCAACCAGCATTCCATTTCTCCAAAAGCTCGTTTCTGTCGGCAATATCATTATCAAATTCTGCATCTCGGCGCCGCCATTCCTTTTCTCCGTCTGAAGTTAAAAAGTCGGTCCAACGTGAGAGCATATTTCCCCATAAATGTTTTACAATTGTAGCGATGCTATTACTTTCTTCGTTTAGTTGTATAAACAGCTGCTCGTCGGATAGTTGTGAAAATGTTTTTTCTCCAAGCATTTTGTAATACTCAAATTGCTTTTTCACACTCTCTAAATAGTCGTTGTTCAATTCCATTTTGTGCAATTATTTTTCAGTAGATTTTTAACTCTGAGTAATTACAAATATTCACCTGCTCTTACAGCAGCTTTTCTGTTTGATGAACATTTACCTTGCGTTCCACAAATTCAATTATTTTGCCTGCTATATCCGCTTTTGTTGCATGCTCTATACCTTCTAGTCCGGGTGAAGAATTAACCTCAAGTACCAAGGGTCCGCGCTTCGATTGTAGCATATCCACACCTGCTATTGACAATCCTAATTTTTTTACGCATTTCAATGCTGTGCTTTTTTCCTCCTTTGTAAGTTTAACCAATTCGGCCGTCCCACCACGATGCAGGTTACTTCTAAATTCATCGGTTTTACCTTGTCTACGCATGGCTCCTACTACTTCTCCATCTACAATAAATACTCGTAAATCTGCGCCATTGGCTTCTTTCACAAATTCTTGTACTAAAATATTTGCATCCAAATCTAAAAAAGCTTCAAACATTGACTTTGCTGAATTGTATGTTTCCGCAAGCACAACACCTATTCCTTGTGTCCCTTCTAATAATTTTATTACCACGGGTAGTCCTCCAACTTCCTCTAATATTAAATCAATGCTTTTAGCAGTAGAGGCAAAGGCTGTTTTAGGCATTCCTACTCCGGCACGAGCTAGCAATTGCAAACTGCGCAACTTATCACGCGAACGAACCAAGGCTTGAGATTCAGTTGCAGTAAATACTTTCATCATTTCAAACTGACGAACAACGGCCGCACCATAAAAAGTAACTGAAGCCCCAATGCGAGGAATGATTGCATTTACACCCTCAATTTCCTCGTTTTTATAGATCACCTTTGCTTTGCTTTTTTCGAGAACCAGGGAGCATTTCAAGTGGTCTATAACAAGCATTTCGTGACCGCGTAATCGACCGGCTTCAACAATTCTACGTGTTGAATACAAATCTGCATTACGCGACAATACTGCTATTTTCATTTGTTGATATTGTTTTGGACAAAACTAGGGTGATTTTTTAAACTAATGCAAACAGAAGTGAAAGTAAAAATTATTTTGCTTTTTTCTCTAATAAGTTCAACTCTGTTACGTCTACAATAAATCGATTATGTAGTAATTTACGTCCTACCAATACCGGATATTTCATACCTGCTCGGTCGGTTAACGAGAGTGTTGCCTGAATTTTTTTTCTTCCAATTTTAATAGGCGTTTTAATTGTAAAGCGGCTTTCAAAAATTCCACTCGAGTTTTTAATTTTTCTTTTTCCAAAGACTAAAAACTCATGTGTTTTTTCGCTATAACGGGGATGTGTATCGTCAAGTATTTTAAAGCATAAAACTGCTACTCCTGCTTTTTCTTCAACCCAAATTCTACTGCAATGCAGCGCCGCTGTATATGCTCCGGTATCAATTTTAGCTTCAACCAATTTAAGTCCGAGGTCGGGAAAGGAAACCTTTTCTCTTCTGCCAATGATTATTTTTGTAGTACTATTCACCTAGTAAAAAATTTGATGGCAAGGTAACGAAAAGTGCTTGCTGGTAATGCAAGAGAACAAAACTTGTATTAATTATTAATCGCTACGAATGCAAAAATAAATAAATCGTATAAGGCATTTTATGCTGAGTTCAACAAAAAAACCGCTTTTGCTGAAACAGTAAAAGCGGTTATAGTAGGACTACTCCAACTTATCCTGTAATTTTCAATACCTTAATTTCGGTTCTGCGGTTAAGTTGATGTTCTTCTTCGGTACAGGTAATGCCATCATCGCACTTGTTGAGTAATTTCGTTTCTCCGTATCCTTTTGCTTTAAGTCGGGTACCTTCGATTCCTTTACTAATCAAATAATCAACTGCTGATTTTGCTCGTTTATCTGATAAATTCAAGTTGTATTGATCGCTGGCACGACAATCGGTATGGGAGCTTAATTCGATACTGATTTTACCGTTGTCACGTAAGAACTGAACCAATTTGTCTAGCTCTGCAGCTGCTTCTGGGCGAATATCCCATTTTCCTAAATCGTAATAAATGTTTTCAATTACAATTGGTTTATCAATTACAATTGGCTCAAGCGCAAGGTCCTTGGTAATGCTCTCGCCTAACTTTGATTTAGGTACAAAAACCTTGTCTTTTTTTACGAAATAAAGGTCTTTTGAAGCAATAATATCGTAATGTTTGTTGGGCTTAATTTCATATTTGTATTTCCCATTTTCATCGGTCGTAACAAATTCTTCGGTGCCATCGTCCATGTTCTTAAATAACACTTTTGCGCCGGGAAGGGGTTTGCCGGTAGCCTTATCGGTAACGGTACCTTCGGTATAATAAACCGGCTCTACAGGAGGTATTGCAGCCCATTCATAAATGCGGTCATCACCGCCGCGGTTGCTCGATAAGTATCCCGATTTAGCATCGGATTTCATTGAAAATGCGAAATCGTCTTTTTGAGAATTTAGTGGAGCTTTAATGTTCTCCGGACTGCTCCATTTGCTGCCATCCCATTTACATTTAAAAATATCTAATCCACCTAAACTAACATTTCCATCAGATGAGAAATAAAACGAACTGTCTTCGTCGTGTGAATAAGGAAACGATTCTTTGCCGGGTGTATTTATTTCGGGACCCATGTTTTGTGGTTTTCCCCATTTGCCATCCCATTTGCTAAAATAAATATCTGAGCCTCCTTGTCCTCCGGGCATATCGCTGGTAAAATAAAGTGTTTTACCATCCGCCGAAAGTGAAGGATGCCCTACCGAATATTCATCACTGTTGAAGGGCATCTCTTCGCTACCCTCCCATTTACCATTTACCAATTTTGCTTTAAAAATTTTCAAATTGTTTTCACTTTTGCTACTAGCTTTTAGTTTCTTCTTAAAGTAATTGCTTCGGGTATAATACATCTCATCTCCACTTTTCGAGAAGGTTGCAGGACCTTCGTGGTACAAGCCATTAACATCTCCTTCGATGCTGTGAGGTTTACTCCAGGTACCACCTGATTTTTTTGCAGAATAAATATCGTAATAGGATTCACCAGACCATTCATCTTTTTTTCCCCCAATACCTACGGTTGTTTGACCTGAAAAAACAACCTCGTCTTTACGTTCAATGGCACCAAAACAAGAAGCAAGTCCATCAATCGCGGCCATTTCAACTTTAAACAATCCTTCTTCAGAAGTAAATGAAGCCGGATTGTTATTGGCATCGCGTAAAGCTTGAGCTGTTTTATCGTCAGGTTTTGATAAAAGGTATTTGTCTATCCAGGGTTTAGCTGCATCGCGTTTCCCATTATTTATTAATGCTTTTGCGTAGTAATAATAGTTTACAGGATCAATGTCTTTTATCTTCACCACTTCGGCATAAGCCTCTTCTGCTTTATCCGATTTATTTATCAATCGATAACTATCGGCAAGTCGAATTACCGCCTGATTGCTTTGTGTTGATTTTAAAACCTTCCGATATCCATCAATTGCGGTAACATAATTATACGATTCATACTCACGGTTGGCCTTTTTCAAATAATAACTAGTGCATCCGCTCAACAAAAGTGCGAGTGCAAAACTTGTTAAACTTACGGATAGTGTTTTTTTCATGTTTGGATAATTTGTTTTCAATTTCTGTAAGATTTACCGGAAAAATAGCGGCAGTTGGTAGCTTCCATTTCTCTTTCGTAGTACAGTTGTAAATTAAAAATAGCGAGGGGTTTTTATTTTAATAACATCTTCACCAAAGTCATACGAAATCATAATTTCATGTGAACCGGAATTAAACTTACTTAGCTTAGAGGTTGTATAATCAAAAGAATATCCTACTCTTATTCGGTTGTTAATTTGGTACTCAAGCAAAGCTAAAATTGCATCTCCTGTTCGGTATGAAACACCGAGGCAAATGATATCGTTCAAAAACACATTCACATTAATATCCCCTTCTAGTGGAGCTGCCTTTTGGTATTTTAACAATACAGAAGGCTTTATTTTTATTTGATCGTTAACACTGAACACATATCCCGCATTAATAAAATAATGGCGTCTAACAAACGATGATTTCGTTACATCCAAATTAAAATTGTTTTTTGAATCGTATGCTAGCAAAGTGGGAATGGCAATACCGGCATATAATTTATTGGTGTAATAATATGCACCTGCTCCAAATTTAGGTAGCCAAGCACTTCGTTTATCGTTTGCAAAAACCTGGTCATCTTGGTCCCACACGGTAAGCGACGATACTGTAGAAGTGTAATTAGATACCCCTCCTTTCGCACCAAACGACAACTTACCAGGTCCTAATTTAATGTAATAGGAATAAGTAGCAAGTATATCGGTTTGCTTTGTCACGCCAATTCGATCGTGCGCAATTATTCCCCCAATACCCATGTGGCGGTCTTTTACCGGGCCATCGAGCGCTACAATACTCGTTTTTGGCGCTCCATTAAACCCCTCCCATTGACGACGGTGAATTAAGCTGGCGCTGTAGTATTTATGGCTTCCTGCATATCCGGGATTAATAAACAATCCGTTAAACATGTATTGACTCAACATGATGTCTTGCTGTGCCTGCACTTCTACAACGGCACTAAAAATCAAGAAAGCGAGAATTAATTTCTTCATGTTATTTTTCTATTAAGTTTTTTTTCAATAATTAGTTTCTTCTTAAATCAACATAGCCTTTCAAAATAATATCGCTGTTCTTGATTTTTAACACCACAAAATATGTCCCGTCTGGCAATGGTTCTCCTTTATCACTCAACCCTGTCCAGTCGCGATAATAGCTATCTTTTGTATACACTTGATTTCCCCAACGGTTAAATACAACAATTACGTTGTCCGGATAAATATCCAAACCATGCACATAAAAATCATCATTTAACCCATCGCCATTCGGAGAAAACCCGCTCGGCATTTGTAATTCATAAGGTTCTCGTAGCTCAATGGTATCACTTAAAGCACAGTTATAAGCGTCGGTAACAGTAACAATGTATACACCTTTAGGCATTGAATTTAAATTTTGACTGGCGCTGCTAAAGGTTCCTTCAATATTGCTCCAGCTGTAGTTATAGTTTTGTGTTCCTCCGGTAACTATCGTTGTGATGACACCATCGCTCAATCCAAAATTACTGATGTTGTAATTGGCAGGCGGGAAACTTACGGCACTTAACTTAATTTTTAATGAGTCGGGAACATAAATTACTACCGGCGCTGATAGTGCTGTAACACATGAATTGCCATCTACTACGGTTACCGAATAATTACCACTCAACAAGCCTGAAATACTATTGGTAGTATCAGCTGCTGTAATGCCAGGGCCACTCCAACTATAAGAATAAGGACTAGTACCTCCACTTACAGTAAGTGAAATATTGGAAGGCAAATAAGAACAATCAACCGGCGGATGTGTTTCAATAATGGAAACCGTATTGGGCTCTATTAACGTGATGCATTTCTGATTGCTTACACAGCCATTGGTATCTCTAACAACCAAACAGTAAGTTCCTTTTGGTACCCCACTAATATTCTGTGAAGTAGAACTAAATCCACCCGGACCGGTCCAGCCAAATGTAAATCCGATTGTACCACCTGTATACGAAGAACTTACCGCTCCATTGCTAAAGCCATTACAAGTAATGTTAAAGCCCCCTGCGTAAACCTGAGCAAGCAAGGTCGACGAAATGGTGTCGGGTTGAACAAGTGTATCTGAATAGGTCTTAAAGCAATTAATACTGTCGGTAATGGTTACAGTGTATATTCCTGCTGAAAGATTGGATATATCTTGTGTAACAGCACTGGTACTCCAACTGTAAGTATATGGGGCAATACCTCCTGTTACAGATAAATCTATCGCTCCATCGGAACTTCCAAAACAAGTAACATTATTTCCTCCAGGGTATACGAATGGTGTAAGCACGCCTTCAATTGGGTTTCCCGGTTGTGTTAATGTAATTGAATCGGTATACGCACAGGTATTGGTATCGAGCATTACCACAGTATAAGTTGGGGCATACAAATTAAACAAGGTATCGTTTGTTGCTGAAGCAAAAACCGCTGAATCGGCAAATCCATTAGGTCCTCGCCAATCGATTGTAAATCCTGGAGATCCCCCTGAAAAGCTCAGGTAAATTGTTCCATCGTTTGAGCCGTTACAACTTACGTTAAAACCACCAGCAAGCAAAGGCGATGAAAGTATACCGCTCAAGGCCGAAGTTGGCTGAGTTAAAGTTTGACATTGATTTACCGAACATCCATTTGTATCAGTTACAGTTAAACAGTATTGGCCGGCTACCACACCAATTAAATCCTTAGTTGTTGCTGTAAATCCGTTTGGTCCAGTCCAGGAGTAACTATATCCTTGAGTACCTCCACTTATGTTTGCAATAATTACGCCCGAAGAATCATTAAAGCAGCGAATGTTTAAACCGTTAACGTACACTGTTGGAACCAAGGTAAGCGCTAAGACCGCCGGTTGTGTTAGCACAATGCTATCGGTTTTTGTACAGCCGTTTGCATCGGTTATTAAAACTGAATAACTTCCAGCAGCCAATCCGGTTAAGGTATCGTTGCTGGCGGTAAATCCACCCGGGCCTGACCATGCATGATTAAAAGGAGGCGCACCTCCAACTTCACTAATTATTATTGATCCGCTGTTATCGTTAAAACAACGCAAGCTGGTTCCACCAATAAATACCGGTGATGTTATAGTGTCATTAAGTTCAAGTGGTTCTGTTAAGGTCACTGTCACCAATGTATCGCACCCATTTGCATCGGCTACAGCTATTGTATATGTTCCGGCATACAAGCTGTCGATGTTAGCTGTATTCGCTATCACTGTTCCTGCACTATCTGTCCAGGTGTAAGTATAAGGAGCCGTTCCACCGCCATCAATTACAGTAATAACACCGGTGTTGGTTCCACGGCAAGTGATATTGAATCCTCCCGCTACTACGGTCGGTATTACTTGTGTTGACAAAGGCGTAGGCTGTGTGAGAACAATGTTTTTAGTAAGGTTACAACCATTTGTGTCGGTTACGGTTAACACATAGTTTCCTGCAACCAGATTAGTTAAAGAACTGGTATGAACATTTGTAACATTTGGACCATTCCAAGTGTAAGAATAAAGTGTTGTTCCTCCTGTAACTGTGCTGGTTATTGATCCACTTGAATCGCCATAACAGGAAATATTGTTGCCTCCAATAAAGGTTGGGCTAAACAAGGTAAAATCAAGTGCCGGCGGCTCAATTAAAGTATCTGTTTTTATTAAAATACAACCATTGTCATCAGTTATTGTTGCGGTATAAATTCCGGCAAATAATCCACTAATGTCTTCGTTGCTCGAAGTAAAACCTCCTGGCCCAACCCAACTGTAGTTGTAAGCAGGCGTACCTCCTTGAACATCTAATGAATCAACTCCATTATTGAACCCGAAGCAGGATATATTCCAACCTCCAATAAATTCAGGGCTAATTATACTGGCCAATAACACCGGTGGTTCATACAGCGAAATACTATCTCTGAATTCGCAACCATTCGGATCGGTTACCAAAACATTATAACCTCCTGCGGGTAAATTAAATATATCTTGTGTTGTGTCGGAAGTGCTCCAAATAAATTCATATCCCGAAGTTCCACCGGTTACTGTTAACGTAATAAACCCGGTTGAATCTCCATTACATCCAATGTTCCAACCTCCATTAAAAAACGAAGGAGCTAAACTTCCGGCCAAAGGATCCGGCTCTGTTAAAGTTACAGCTTTAAATACTTCGCAACCATTGGCATCAGTTGCGGTTAAAATATATAGTCCGGCAAATAAATTGCAAATATCCTCACTCGTTGAATTATAACCATTTGGCCCGGTCCATGAATAAGTGTAGGGTGCAGTACCTCCGCTTACAGTAGCATCAATACATCCATCTTGCGCACCATTACAAGAAATGTTGTTTCCGCCAATAAATGTACGTTCTGTAGTGTTTAATACTAACAAAGGCGGTTGGGTGAGTGTGATACTGGTGGAAGTTGTACAACCTTTGCTATCCACCACAACAACGGTATATGTTTTCGCTTTTAAGCCACTCAAGTTTTGAGTAAAGGCGGTGGCAAATCCAGCTGCTGTCCAAGTAAATGTATAAGGACCGGTTCCTCCGGTTACAACCAAATTAATATTTCCTGTGCTGGCACCGTTACAAGTAATATTATAGCCACCGTTAACAACCGGGCTGCTTGCGCTTGCACTTAAATTTGATACTGGTTGGGTAATGGAGTCCACACCGCTTATTGTACATGCATTGTCATCGCTTACTGTAAGATTGTAAATACCGGCTGTTAAACCAGAAAGGTTCGGTGAATTTGGGCATCCTATACATGCCCCAGACCAGGTGTAGTTGTAGTTTCCGACACCTCCTGTTACACTAGCATTTATGGTACCATTTACTCCGCCAAAACAATTTACGTTGGTAATACCGGTGAAGCTTAAATTAAGTGCGGCCGGCTGAGTGATTTCATAATGTATCGGAGTTGTACTACAATTGTTTGCATCGGTAATTACCACACTGTAAAAGCCCGCAGGCAAACCTGATGGATTGGGAATGTTACCAATGATTGCCGGTACCCAGCTGTAGGTAAAAGGAGCTAATCCTCCATTTACTGTAAGTGTGATAGCACCGGTTAATGCTCCATTGCAAAGTACATTTGTAATATTACTAGAAACTAAAGTAGAATCAAGTGGTGGTAATGTTGGTATGTTAGCGGTTGCTTGAGCCGAACAATTATTGCCATCTTTTACAGTTACTGTATAGTTGCCACCAACAAGGTTAACAGCTGTTTGAGTCAATTGTTGAGGAACAGTATTCCAGGTGTAAGTGTACGATCCAACACCACCGGTAGCAAGGGCTTTTATACTTCCTCCTGCTGCACCATTGCATCCCGATAAGGTTACTACCGAATCAATTACAAAAAGTTGTGTTGGCTGAGTGAGTGTAAAACTAGTATCTGAGGTAAAACAACCATTACTATCGCTTACTCGCACTGTATAGGTTCCAGCAACTAAGTTTGAAATGGAAGAAACATTTCCAAAAGGAGCGCCGGTGCCCGACCATAAATAAGTAAATACTCCTGTTCCTCCGGTTACAGATAAGGCTATGCTTCCGGTATTTCCACCAAAACAAGCTATATTAAAGCCATTGGGATTTGGAATATTGGCAATAGGAACAATTGGATCAGGCTGTGTAAGCGTAATGCTAGTGGTAACTGAACATAGATTAGAATCGCGAACAGTCACTGAATAAAGTCCTGCAGCTAACCCAAAAATGTCTTCTGTTGAAGCTGTATATCCAGCAGGACCGGTCCAGGTAAAGGTGTAAGGTGCAGAGCCTCCACTTACCGTTAAGTTTATCGCTCCTGTAGGTTGATTGTTACACAAAATTCCGGTTTGTATGGCTGCATTTGCTGTAAGTACAGCCGGTTGAGTAAGCACAATTTGATGCTCTAAGTTGGGATTTGAACAGCCACTTGCATCGGTTATTGCAACTGTATATGAACCAGCTCCTGCATTACAAATAGAAGGTGTTGAAGGGAAAGG
>DGQS01000042.1 GCA_002389785.1 Bacteroidetes bacterium UBA4408 | reverse complement strand
AGAGAAATAGCTCTCTAGTTTTTGCCTTTTTTATTTTCAAATTGAGCATTTTCTAAACTTTAATAATCATCAATTTTTTACTTTAGGACAGCAATAGGACAATAATTTGTTGTTTTCAAGTAAACCCCTACCAATACTTCTATAACTTTAAGTCGAAAAGTTGTGATGAGTTTTAAGTATGTCAATATATAGCTGCCTGCCACTGCAAAGTCCAATGTGATGGCTGTCAAGGATTCCCGCTGGGGTTTCTAAACAGAATGAGAAGGAGTGCAAAGAGCAGATTGTTCTTTTTTCATCGTCCTAAATTTCTAACCTAATTAGAGGATACAGAGTTTCTAGTCGAATATTACAGAAGCATATTCTTCTTTGTTATTCAATTTTATCTCCACAACAAACTGAGCAGGAGAGCGAAGATTGTTTTTTTGAAATGAAAAGTCCTTTTCCCAAAATTACCCTATTAAAATGATAAAGAATCATAAGAAAAACGAGAAGCCCTTGTTTTCTTTTTATCTATAAATGTCCAACTACTCAAAACGTTTTTTAATATAACTTCTTCAAATTTGCTTTGCGCCCAATTTCTGTTGCCCTTTGTGGATAGAGGTTTGCAGGACTATGGAAGCAACTGTATTTCCTTTTTTTGAAGCTTGTTTAATGTTAAGTTAGCGTTAATTCGCTTAATACTACAATAATCTAATAGCTGGTTTTTATAACATTTTCATAAGCTAGTATTCCATTTCAGATAAAGCTAGAGTTTCAATTTTGCAGTGTTCTCAAACGAATGAGAGTAAACCATACAAACTCAAAAAAAACCAAAAAATGAAAAAGAAAAACAAAAGCATTTCAAAATTAGCTGCTTTAACCGCCATGGTTATTTCAGCTTTCGCGCCAGTATATGCGCAAACAAACCTGGGAGCCGATTGTGGTTGCCCGGCAGTAGCATCTAGAACTTCGGTTTTAGTTTCAACGTTAGTAACAAACGGAGGAGCTGCCGATGGTGAACTAATTGCTACCAATACGATTTTTGATTGTTCTAAAAATTGGATTTTAGACAAGAAAATTTATGTTCCAAGTGGAAAAACGCTAACAATATTACCAGGTACAGTTATTAAAGGTAATACAGGAACTGCAGCAAATGCAACTGCATTAGTAGTTGAAGTAGGTGGAAAAATATTTGCCGACGGAAGCGCTTCTTGTCCAATTGTATTTACCGCAGCTGCTGACAATTTAGATGGAACTTTTCCAATTTCAAGTAACGGACAATGGGGAGGTATTTGCATAGCAGGTAAGGCATCAAATAATTTAACCCTTGCTGCGAATGGACCATTTCAAGCCGGAGTAGGTGATGGTAAAATTTGTGTAGCGGATGGAATTGGAACATTTGAAGGTTTTGCATCTTCAAATTCTAAAGACCAATTTGGTGTGACTCCTGCACAATTTGATGACAATGACAACTCCGGAATCTTACGTTATGTATCAATTCGATACGCCGGTGCTATTTTACAAGTAGGAGGTGAATTAAATGCATTGTCACTTGGTTCTGTAGGACGCGGTACAATTATCGAACATATTGATGTTATTTCTTGCGCCGACGACAATATTGAAGTATGGGGAGGAACAGTGAACTTAAAGTATCTTTCTTTCATGTTTGGTAATGATGATTTATTAGACTACGATGATGGTTGGAGAGGTAAGGCTCAGTTTATTTTTGGTATTAAGTCGGATGTAACTGCTAACGTAGATTCAGACAATGGTATTGAAATGGATGGGGATGATCAAAAATCAAACTTAACTCCTCGCTCACACCCGGTTATTTACAATGCTACCTTTATTGGAAATTCTAAAACAACCCTTACAAGCGACAATAGCGGTCTTGCAGGATTAGAAGCAAAGGAATTAACTGAAGGAGAAATTTACAATTCAATTTTCGCTAATTACCGTTATGGTTTTAATGTTATCAAGGCATTGGGAACTCGTACCGGAACAAGTGAAGCTTATCACAACTGGGCAGCTGTTGGTGGAAATGGAAGTACAAGTTTAATTGTAAAGAACAACACATTTGTTGGATGTACCAATGATATTTCTGTAAATAAAAATGGAGGAGCAGCAGCTGTATTACCTTCTGATTCGGTGCAGTTTTTTACCACTGATGGAAATGTACATGCTACTTCAATTCCCGGATTTACTTATTTATGGGCGATGAATCCATCCACCAACGTTGTTAGCGCACCTTACGATGCAGTTCCTTCTCCAGCTTTAGCTTCTAGCATTACAGCGCCAGCAGATGGATTTTTTACTCCGGTAAATTATCGTGGCGCATTTGCTCCCGGAGTTAAATCTTGGATGAGCGATTATTCTTATGCTGCTCTTTTAGGGACCACTGCAGGTTTAGTTCCATGCCCAACAGATATTAACGGAGATGGAATAACCAATAATGTGGATTTCTTACAATTGGTAGGTCAATTCAATCAATCTTGTCATTAATCTTCCATTTAACTTAAGAAGACTAAACACCTAATATAAAACTACTTACTTATGAAAAAAATTTTTATGGGCCTCGCCCTATGCTTGAGTACTGCCCTAACTTTCGCTCAAAATGGCCTCGAAAGTGTTGACGTAGAGAAATACTATGTTTCAAATGCAGCCGATAATACAGGTTCTATTGGTACCTTACCAGTAGGTTCGGTAACCTACAGAATATATGCTAACATGTTGCCCGGATATAAATTTCAGGCACTTTATGGAGTTTCTTCCCATACTTTACTAATTAATACTAGCACTACTTTCTTTAATAACGAAGATCGTGGAGCAACTACCGCAAATGCGATTGCTTCTGCTCAATTAAAAAACAATTCAGTTGCATTAGATTCTTGGTTTTCAGTTGGAGCAGCTGCTGCAGGACAATTGGGAGTTATGAAAACAGAAGACAACGGAGCAGCTAATTTACTTCCCATTGCTTCGAATCCAATGTTAAAAAACGCTACAGCAGCGATGGGTATTGCATTAAATGTACAAGACGGCATAATTGCCGGTACCCCGGAAGCAGTTACCTTTGTTGGGTTAACAACTGAATTGGATGTTTTTGATGCAACCAGTCAAGCCGGAAATTCATTTTCAACCTCAAATGGTTCTGTTGCTTCACTCAATGGTTCAGTTGGACCAACTGCTACAAATCGTGTATTAATTGGGCAGTTTACAACCGATGGTGTTTTTCATTTCGAACTAAATATTCAAATTGGAACTCCAACAGGTGGAACTCAACAATATGTTGCATCAAATCCCACAGGTGCAGAAATTTCAATTCCAAGCATGTCGGGAACATTAGGAGCACCTAATGCTCTACCAACTGTAAACATCACAACTCCTGCTAATGGAAGTAATTTTATTACCGGCAGTGTAGTGAATATTGCAGCCAATGCTGCTGATACTGATGGTTCTGTGACGCAGGTTGAGTTTTTTGTAAATGGTGTTTCTGTTGGTGTGGATGCTACTGCTCCTTATTCAGTAAACTGGACAAGCACTGCCGGCACTAAATCATTAACAGCTGTTGCAACTGACGATGCCGGTGCTACTGCCACTTCTTCGGTTGTTACCATAAATATTGCAAACAATCAAGCTCCAACAGTTTCTGTTAACCTACCTAGCAATGCAGTTACAGGTGATTTAGTAACACTAAACGCAACTGCAAATGATGTAGATGGTACTGTTAGTTTAGTTGAGTTTTATGTAGACAATGTACTTGTTGGTTCTACCGCTGTTTCTCCTTATTCATTTGTTTGGACAGCTACTTTAGGAAACCACACAGTTAAGGCAAGAGCAACAGATAATTTGGGACTTCAAACTACTTCAAGCAACGCTAACATTACTGTTGGAAATAATGTTCCACCAACTGTTAGTTTAACTTCACCTTCAACGGGTAATTTATTTACAGCACCTGCTGTGGTTGCTTTTGCAGCCAATGCAGCCGATCTTGATGGAAGTGTTGTATTGGTTGAATTTTTAGTGAATTCAGTGGTTGTTGGAAGCGACGCTACTGCACCATTTACTTACAACTGGACAAGTGTTGTTGGAACTGCAAATATTAGCGCAAGAGCAACAGATAACAGAGGAGCAGTAACTACTTCTTCAAGTGTTAGCTTAGAAATTGCTGATCCCAATGCACTTCCTTATAAGATTGTAACTTCAAAAGCAACTTGTATTTCTTCTAACTTTTGCTTACCAGTTGCTGCTGTTGCAACAGTGTCAAATGTTATTGGATACGATGTTGTGTTAGCTTATAATGCAGCTAAAGTTACTCCAACCGGAAATATTACGGTTCAAAATTCACTTATTAATCCTAGCTATGTTGATGTAATTAATAGCATTGATGCAACAAATGGATTGATAAATATTTCTTTGTACTTTAATTCATCAGCTCCTCCAACAACTAGCTTTAGTGGAACAGGAAATATTTTTTGTGTTGAATTTGCAAAAACAGCTTCCTTTACATCTGTTGATACCGCTTTATTTTCAATAAATTCATTACAAGAAAGTTATTATACCGGAGTTGTTGGAAAGCTTGCGAATTCAGGTAAATTCACCACTTATAAAGATTCAGCATTTACTGCATCCTTGCGATTTTGGAACACAAATTCTCCAATCCGATACAATACAGCAAATCCTACCGAATACTTAATTACCAATATTTATGGAAATGATGCAACTTGCAACAATCCTTCAGCAACTGCAGTTCAACCTGATTTGAATGGTAATTTTACTTATACAACCGATAACGGTTTGTTTGTAACTATTAATAAAGATATACTTGGTACAAGCGACGTTCAGCCTGTAATCAATGGAGCAGACGCTTTATTAGCAAGAAAAGTATTGATTAACGATTTGAGTTTTATTCCATCTGTGTATCAAATAGTAGCTATGGATGTAAATGAAGACGGTGTTGTATCTGCAGGTGACGTTTCACAAATTAATCAACGTGCAGTATTGATGATTCCCGAATTCCGCCAAGCATGGAATTACAATGCCAATGGAGTATCAAATGGTGAGCCTTCAAAAGATTGGATTTTTGTAGATTCAAGTACCATTGCTTCGAATAATGCTTATTCTATTTCTACCACTTATCCTTTAAATGATGGTATCGGTTATTCAAAATTCCGTGTTCCAGTTTCAGCATTCTGTTTACCAGTTCCTGTAAGCAATGTTACAGTTTGCCCTTTAATTGAAACCGCAACATATAAAGGTATATTAGTAGGTGATATTAATGGAAACTATGCAACAGTTGTACCTGGTAATTTATTCCGTGCGAACAACAGCGAAAAAGTAATTTTCGACTTATCACGTGCAGTTATAGCTAATGGTTTTGTTGATGTGCCAGTTTCAATTTCATCGGCAAATGCTATTAATGCTTTGGATTTTGCAATGCAGTTTAATACTTCAGCGCTATCCTTTAATTCAATTGTTGACCATACATCTTATATGCAATCGCTTGCAAATTATAATACAAATGATGCAACCTTACGATTTACTTCAAATAGTTTGACGGATTATGGTGTTGGACAAAGTTTACTTTCGGTTCGTTTTAATGGACGAGCGATTACTGAAAGCGACTTAACTTCTTTAACTGCGTTTTTAAACGGTGAAAGAGTAGGGACTGAAATAATTGCAGTTTCAACCGGAATTTCAACGCTTCAAAACGATAAACAAGTAAGCTTTTATCCAAATCCTGTTGATCGAATTTTAACTATACTTTCAACTGAAGATGCAACCGGAACTATTCTAAATGCAGAAGGTCAGGTTGTAGTTTCATCGTTTACATTAAACGCAAATCAAAATCATGAAATTAATACTGAAAATATCGCCAGTGGAGTTTATATGATTAAAGTAGCGAATCAAAATTTTGTAAGCTTTAAAAAATTAGTTGTTAAAAAGTAATTCCAATTTCACTCTAAAAATCCCCTTTCGGTTGTCGATGGGGGATTTTTATTTACATAAACTTTATAAAACCATAACTTAAAAAGCGCAAACAAAAAGGTGGTTTACGATAGATTTGTTTTTTTACTAAAATCATGCATAGGGTTACATTTTTGTTGTGTTTTCTGGTTTTATATTGTTTGAT
>DGQS01000058.1 GCA_002389785.1 Bacteroidetes bacterium UBA4408 | reverse complement strand
CGGGCTACGCTACATCCCGAACAGGTGTAAAAAGTTAATTTTTACGGCTTCAAAAATAAAAAAAAGGAATTAATTTTTTGTGCTTATCCGCTTTTCTAATTAAAAAGCATTCGAAGTAATTAATTGTGATTGTTTTACGCAACTGAAAATTAACATCCATGGAATTAAACCACCGCGTTCGCTATGAAAAACACAAAGGCCACGATGGTTTAGAGAACTTTCATACTTTGATCGCGAAGTGGTTGAACTTTATTTTTATTATCATCGAAAACAAATTAATTTTTAACTTGTTTAAAAAATTGCCAGTGTGTTCTAATTGCGGATGAGCAAATAGTTTTTAAAAAAAACGGATTAGGTAAAAAAATACCCCCTATTATTTTTTCTTGTTAAACTCCTTTTAAACGACTACATTTGCAGGCTTAAATAATTAGAACATTGGTTTTAATTTACTAGTTAACTCAAACAGATAATACCCGGATATGAGACAGCTCAAAATCACCAAATCCATTACCAACCGTGAAAGCGCCTCGTTAGATAAATACTTACAAGAGATAGGCCGCGAAGAATTAATCAGTGCCGAAGAGGAAGTGATATTGGCGAAAAAAATCAGAGATGGCGACCAGGTAGCACTTGAAAAATTGACCAAAGCCAATTTACGTTTCGTGGTTTCGGTTGCCAAGCAATACCAAAATCAAGGATTAAGTTTACCCGATTTAATTAATGAAGGTAACTTAGGTTTGATTAAGGCCGCAAAGCGTTTTGATGAAACCCGTGGTTTTAAATTTATTTCCTATGCTGTATGGTGGATTCGTCAATCCATTCTACAGGCATTGGCTGAGCAGGCACGTATTGTTCGTTTGCCTTTGAATCAGGTAGGATCACTAAATAAAATAAACAAGGCATTTTCAAAATTGGAGCAAGAATTTGAACGTGCTCCTTCGGCAGAAGAATTATCTGCGATTTTAGAATTGCCCGAAGATAAAGTAGCCGATACCATGCGTGTATCGGGTCGCCATGTGAGTATGGATGCACCTTTTGTACAAGGTGAAGAAAATACTTTGTTGGATGTGTTAATCAACAGCGATTCACCAAGAGCCGACAGTTCGTTAATTTCGGAAAGTTTGCAACGTGAAATTGAGCGTTCTTTATCAACTTTAACGGATCGTGAGCGCGATGTTATTAAATTGTTTTATGGTATTGGTTTCAGCCATGAATTTACCTTGGAAGAAATCGGTGATAAATTTGATTTAACTCGTGAACGTGTGCGTCAAATCAAAGAAAAAGCGATTAAGCGTTTGAAGCATTCTTCCCGCAGTAAGCATTTGAAGACTTATTTGGGATAATCAATAAGCTAAACTAACACGACAAAGGCTGTTCTGAAAAGAGCAGCCTTTTTTGTTTTATACCAAAGTTAGTGTCTTTGCTAATGCCCATTTTAGCAGGAATAGTTTTTAGTACAAATTTTACTTCCGAAAAAAGTACAAATTTTGTTATTAATCAAAAAAAATATTTATGACGACCACCTCATTAAGGAACAATATTTACAAAGCCCTTGAGAATATTGATGATTCTAAATTTTTAAACGCAGTGTTTGAAATCGTCTCTGAAAAAGCTGCGAGCAGTCATTTTTTTTGAGTTGAGTGACAGTCAAAAGCAATGCTCGATGAGCGTGAGAAAGAGTATAAGCAGGGTAAAGGAAGGAACTTCACCTGGCAAGAAGCAAAAAAAATGATTCGCAGTAAGAAAGTTGCCGCTTAAAATTGTATTCAGAGATAAGGCATTGAAAGAAATGTACCAGTCGTTTTGCTGGTATGAAGAACAGAAAGTAGCTTTAGGTGAATTGTTTCTTGATAGTATTGATGCAGCCCTTATTGAGCTTAAAGCCAATCCCGAACCCTTTCAACAGATTTATAAAAAGTTTCGTCATTTTCCATTAAAAAAATTCGCCCTTTATTATTGTTTATAAAATTTACAATGATGAAATAGTAATATTTTCATTGTTTCATACTAAAAGAAGCCCAAAAGGAAAATTTTAACCAATCCTTTATATGTGAAATCCATTTCTTACGAAAAATTACAAATTTTCACAAATCCCATTCATCGAATCAACATCAATAGAGCAAACTTAAGCCGGAGGCTTGCTAATAGCTGACACTTGCAGGATGCGAGTGACATTAAAGTAAGCCCTTAAATTAACGAATTAAGGTTACAAATCCAGACCTTCTTACTACTTTGTAATTCAAAGACTCTGCATCAATAACATAATAAAATATCCCTTCGTTGTTTGGAAAATTCCTAGAATTTCCATCCCAAAGCAAAAGCTTATGATTGTATCTATTCTCTAAATTTTCGATGCTTTCCTTTTTTACAATTCCACCCCAACGATCGAAAAGTGTGAATTCTAATTTTCTGCAACTTTTTAAATCAACAATAAAATTATCATTGATTCCATCTCCATTTGGCGAAAAAATATTAGGAATAAATAATTCTGGATCACAAAATTCCTTCTTTACTTGAATCTTATCAGTATATGACGCACAGGAATTTGTTATAGTAACAGTGTATTCACCTTCTTCTTTAACATAAATTCCAGCGGAAGTGTCGCCTGTATTCCATAAATATTTGCCAATATAGGGGTAACCAACTCCGAGTAAAATTTGTTTCCCATCACAAAATACTGTGTCGTTTTTATTAAAAATCGAATTATATTTTCCGTCTATTGTGACACATTGTTGTGTTGTATCTGAATCACCATTACTAAAAATAATGTTTTTAATATGATAGGTCCCAGGGGCTGGATAAACATGAGTTGGGCTTATCTGATTAGAATATGTTCCATCTTCAAGGAATAGCCATTTTATTGAATCGAAAACAGGGTTGTTTAAAAGTTGAAATCCTACAGTGTTTCCAGCACAAGCATTTGTATAAGTAAATTCACCTCGGGGATGATAAAAATAAAATGAAGGAAAATTTGGAAGTCCAATAGCAGCATATTTCCCTAAAAAGGTATTATTTATATTAATATTGCAGCCTGTTCCAACGATGTTGGGATTATCTATTGACGATAAATATTGATTATTACCAAATGAACCAATATAACCCAAATCTAGATCATACTTATTTAAATAATCATTATTAATAAAATAGATTTTTCCATTACTTGCCATTTGAAATTGGCTAATAACTGGTTTTTGAATTAAGATTTTATTTCCACTACTCAAATCAATTTGGTAGGTATTTCGATAAAGTAATTTACTACTACTCGAAAATTCAAGCCCATAAGTATTCTCTACTGGGTCAATTATTTCCTTTATGCTCTTTACAAGTCCATTCTCTCTATTATATTCTAAAATGGTATATCCCTTATCATTTCCAAATGCTAGTTTTTGACCTTTAGAATCACTCTTTATCTGCCCATAACAAACCGCTGTTTCTAAATTCCCAATTGAGGAAATTATGGGAAAGTTAACTATACCATTTGAATTCAGCATAAAGCAATATAAATTTATGGGTAGGTCGTTATTAGGGATTGATGTATTTCCATCTGGAACTAACTTTAATGTAGTCGAGTCTCTTCCAATAATAATTATCCAATAATCCTTATTATTACAATGCTTAATTGAAGTTAGTTTTTCAAAATAATTTCCTTTAGAAAAAATTTCAATATTCTTTTCTAAAACATCACCTAAACCATTATTTAAATTCATATCAACTATTGTATAAACAAAAGATGACACACAAAAAGCATCAATATTGAAAATATAATATAAGTTATTTGAATCAGGTTTTTTAATAATTAAGGCACCTTGAGTTGCTGATGCATTGGACAACAAACCAAAACCATTTGGCATTTGATTGTGGTTTTTATCAAAAACATTTGCCCCATTTGTGTAGAAAAGTAATTCACCAATTGAGTTAGAAATACTTGCGCAGCACTCAATTGTGTTAACTTTTCCACCTGAAATAGCAAGTGGATTGGGTCCATTTATATTTACTCCGGCATTATATCCAAAAAACCAATTATTCGTTTCTTGTTGAGAATATAAATTATTCGTGAGACAAAAAAAATAAATCAAAAAAAAATTTACCTGTAGTGCTTTTTTCATACCATTTTTTGATTCAACGACTTTACCTTTAAACTGTTAAGCAATATGTTAAATTACACAAATCAAATTAATCAATATCAAAAAAGGCTCTTCAGAAAAGTATGGTATTTAAATCAGTTAAATACAGATGATTGAACTAACTTGTTCGGAATAATTTTATGGCTTTATTCTAACTATTTTATTGTCTTTTATAATTACGATTTCGCCATTTATTTTTCGCTTGTGTTCAATCAAGTTTTGATACACTTTATCCATGCCTTTAATAATTCTTTCAATATTTTGTGATCTCAATTTGTTCTTCATTTGGTATAACTTTTCAGTTCATTCAATTTTTGAAGATTATGAATTGTAAAATCTAATCCTTTTGATTTTTCCGCAATCAATTCATGGCGTCCAGTTGAATTGTCAAAAATCAACAACTTGTCTACAATCGTATAGTAAATTTCGAATAAATTTTTTAACCTTTCAAAATATCTGCGAATAATTAATTTGGTTGCAATGTTGTGTCCTAATACTGAGACTCTATGACCCTCACTTGCTCGCTTCTTGATTGTGAGTGCTAATTTTGCAGCATTTTGTTACTGAATATAAAGGCAACTAATTTTGAAAAATTGCCTTCATGAAAAAGGTAGTTCTGAAAATAGCAGCCTTTTTTGCATCCATAAAAACCAATTACCCCTCATTTGATTATATCAGGTAAGCATTAAATTATTTCACCGAATAAATAGGTATAGCGATTTATAATTGCTTAGTTTTGATAAAGATATAATTATTAACCTAAAAGCATCGCTTATGCACTTGAAATCTACACTTCGTTTATTTTCATTCTTGCTGCTGCTTCACTCCAATTTATTTGCTCAAAATTTTTGGGTGCCGGATGGACAATTCAGGAATCGACTAAAGGTGGTTTACCCCACTTGCTTTACTCTTTATGATTCTTTAATTACGACTTGCAGTGTCATACAAAATGTGACTACTCTAAATGTAAATAATATAAGTATTAGTTCTTTAGATGGAATTCAATATTTTACTTCTTTAAATACTTTACATTGCGAAAATAATCTATTAACAAGTTTACCTTCTTTACCTTCTACCTTAAATGCGTTATATTGCAGTAATAATCAATTAACAAGTTTTCCAATTTTACCCATATCATTAAATTTGCTGTATTGTAATACCAATCAATTAAGCAGTCTACCGGCATTACCTTCATCTATTACTCATTTAGAATGTTCAAATAATCAGCTAACAAGTTTACCTATTCTGCCTTCATCTTTAGCTTATCTTGAATGTAGTAATAATTTTCTGACAAACCTCTCGTCATTGCCCTCCACTTTAAATTATTTAAGTTGCAACAACAATCAATTGAATTATTTACCTAGTTTGTCGGCAACTTTAATTCAATTATCTTGCATCAATAATCATTTAACAAGTTTGCCAAACTTACCACAAACATTAACTGATTTAAATTGTTGCAACAATCAAATTTCTAGTTTAACAGCTTTACCTGCCGCCTTAACAAAATTAAATTGTGCGAGTAATCAACTAGTTGGTTTACCAAGCTTTCCAAATACATTGCAAGTTTTGAATTGTGAAAATAATCAGTTGAGGACTTTGCCAACATTGCCAACTACGTTAACAATGTTAATTTGCTTCAATAATCAATTGATTAACCTACCTGCTCTTCCTTCATCCTTAACATTGTTAATTTGTTCGAACAATAAATTAACTAGTTTACCTGCTTTGCCATTATCGTTAGCTTATTTGTATTGCAGTAATAATCAATTATGTAGTTTGCCGCGAATACCAGGTTATATGATAAACCTTTTATGTAACAAAAATCCTATTACTTGCTTTCCAGAAATTGAACCTCATTTGGGCGCTCCATCATGGAATTTTATTAATATTGACAGTACTTTAATTTCCTGCATTCCGAATAATGGAAACTTTCCGCTATCTATAGTCTATCCGCAAAACCTGCCTGTTTGTAACCCTTTAAGTAGCGGATGTAATTATAATTACACAATGGGTTATGTTTACCTAGATACAAACAGTAATGGAATTAAAGATAGTTTAGAGAAAGGATTAGAAATGGTAATAAATTATGCAGGCAATTCTGGTGTTTTGACAGATAGTTTAGGTATTTTTTATGCGACAAGCGACACTGGATTTATTACTTTCGTTGTTTCACTTCCCTTCTATTATTTTTCTACAAACCCTACTTCACAAACAATTCATGTACAAAGTGGTATAATAGATACACTTTATTTTGCTATTCAGCAAATGCCTATCATTAAGGACTTAAAAATTGATTTAAATTTAATTGGTTTTTTAAGGCCTGGATTCAAAGCTAATTATAAATTAAATTACCAAAACCAAGGTACTGATGTGCTTAACAATGTACAATTAAAATTTTTGAAACCGTTAAGTCTTTCCAATTTATATTCAATACCTGCAGCAAATTCAATCAATGGAGATACACTAATTTGGAACTTTGCATCACTTAAGCCTTTTGAACAGGGCGATGTATTAATTACTGATTCAGTTTTTGTAAATAGTATACTCGGTTCAACTGTTTCTGCGAAAGCATGGATATTGCCTATTGCCAGCGATACAACGCCATTAAACAATAGTGCAATTAGTACTAACATAATTCGCGGTGCGTATGACCCAAATGACAAATCGGTTTCCGTTGATAGTGTGTTGCCTAATTCTACAGACGATTTAGAGTATACCATTCGCTTTCAAAACACGGGAACAGATACAGCTTTCACAGTAACGTTAATCGATAAACTATCAGACAAACTCGATGTTAGCAGCATGCACATGATTAGTGCCTCGCACAACTATGAGTTGAGTATTGTAAATGGCTTTGCAAAATGGATATTTAAAAATATACTCCTTCCCGATTCAAATACCAATGAATTGGAATCACACGGTTTTGTAAAATTTAGCATAAAGCCAAAGCCGGGATTGACTGTTACAGATTCGATACAAAATAAAGCCGATATTTATTTTGATTACAATGCTGCGGTGACTACCAACACCATTGTGGTGAATGTGCTAAATCCATTGCAAGTGCAAGAGTTGAAGGAAACAGAATTGCAAATTTTCCCTAACCCTGTGCAAGATATTTTGCGCATTGTGAACCAACATGCAGGTGCATTAGGAAAAATAGAATTGATAAATGCCAATGGAAAAGTGCTGGAAACAAAAACAATTTCGAGCTCAACTTACACTTGGAACTTGCAGCATTTGCCTGCTGGGACTTATATTTTGAAAGGGCAAGGCTGGGGTCAGAAGGTGGTGAAGGAATGATGAGAGGGAATTGAGAATTAAAAATTGAGAATTAAAAAAAATCGGTTATGAGATATAGATTTTACTTTGGCTTGCTTTTGATTTTCTTTTTGGTGAATACAAATTTGTTTGCGCAAAACTTTTGGGTGCCGGATTCAAATTTAAGAAAAGCACTTAAGCAAGTTTGTCCTATCTGTTTTTCACAGCAAGATTCTTTAATAACAGTCATAGCAGCAAATACAGTATTTACACTAGGTGTTTCAAATCAACATATTAAAGATTTGAGTGGCGTTGAATTTTTTACTTCAATAACTAAATTCGATTGTAGTTCAAATGAAATTACAAACCTTCCGGTATTGCCTCCATTACTTAAAGAATTTAGATGTGGAAATAACCCTGGAATAACAAATTTACCTGCTTTACCAGCTGGTCTAACGGTATTGACTTGTGGTGCTACTTCAATAACAACTCTTCCTCCTTTGCCTGCTGGTTTAATCGATTTGGGATGTTTTTCAACGTCTATCACAAACCTGCCCCTACTTCCAGCTGGCTTGATTAGCCTTCATTGTGGTGATAATAATTTAACTGTTATTCCGACATTACCAGCTGGCTTAAAATATTTATCACTCAATGGAATTGCATTAAACGTGTTGCCTCAGCTACCCGCAACGCTTGTTCAATTAGATATTTCAAATACAAATATCTCGGTTATAGATTCCCTTCCTCCAAATTTAAAAAACTTTAATTGTGCTTCAAATACTATTTCAATACTCCCGGAGCTCCCCTTGGGATTGGAATATTTAGATTGTTGGGAGAACACAATTCTTCATCTCCCAAAGTTACCACCAAGCATGCTCTATTTGAATTGTAGTAATAATCCTATTTCATGCTTACCCTATTTGGGGCCGGATTTTGTAGAGGCTTTCTTTTCTAATACTTATATAAGTTGCATACCAAATATTCCAAATAATTTTTTTTATCCCTCCTTTTTTCCACTTTGTTCAGCAAACCAATCAACTTGCTTTTACTCTCAAATTCAAGGCTACGTATTTAATGATATCAATGGCAATGGGGTTTTGGATACCTTAGAGAATGGGATTAGAATTGCAGTTAAGTTTAACGGCAATAATTTAGTCCAAACGGATTCAACAGGTTTTTTCAACGCAGTAGGTGATACAGGCATAACTATAGTGCAGGTAAATGTTCCGCAATATTTTACTGCAACCACACCAACTATTCAAACCGTAAATCTTACTTCAGGTATAAACACGATTTATTTTGGTTTTCAACCAATTCCAAATGTAAAAGATCTTATCGTTAACACCACACTGTGTTCACCGCTAAGGCCAGGATTTAAAGTACTTAGTCAAATTAATTATAAAAATAACGGAACGGTACCTCAATCAAACATTAGTATTAAGTATATTAAGCCAAGTCAACTTAGCACCCTATTCGCAATACCTGCCGCAAGCAATATTATTGGAGATACCTTGGTTTGGAATGTAAATCAACTGTTGCCTTTAGAGGAAGGTTTTATTAAGGTTTTAGATTCCGTTTCTAGCGCTACAAACATTGGAACAATATTGAACATCAAAACCTCAATTGAACCTATTGTTGGAGATTCAAGCCCATTAAACAACCAAGTTATTTTAGCGCGCACTGTTATAGGCTCCTTTGATCCAAATGATAAATCTGTAAACACTGAATTTATTTCACCTAATCAAACCGATTTTTTAGAATATAATATACGTTTTCAAAACACAGGAACGGATACAGCTTTTGCGATTTTGATAACAGATTCGCTTTCTAGCAATTTAGATGCAGAATCATTGGAGCTAATTTCATCGTCACACCCTTCCAGTTTTATTTTAAATAATGGAATTGCTAAATGGTTTTTTACTTCCATTCAATTGCCTGATTCAAATGTAAATGAAATTGCGTCTCATGGCTTTATCAAATTCAGAATAAAACCAAAAGCAAATCTCAATGCAGGAACACAAATACCAAACACCGCCAATATTTATTTTGATTACAACTCAGCTTTAACTACCAATACAATTGTGGTTAATGTCCTAAATCCTTTGCAGGTAAAAGAGTTGAAGGAAACAGCATTACAAATTTTCCCTAACCCAGTGAAAGATATTTTGAACATTGTAAATCAACATATTGCTGCATTAGGAAAAATTGAATTGATAAATGCCAGAGGAAAAGTGCTGGAAACAAAAACAATTTCAACATCCACTTATACTTGGAACTTGCAGCACTTGCCTGCCGGAACTTATATTTTGAGAGGGCAAGGCTGGGGGCAGAAGGTGGTGAAGGAATAAACTACAGCAAGCTATTTCGCATTAAGGATTGAACGGCCTGTTTGAGCTCTCCGCCAACCGGCGGAAGCGAGTAGTGAAAGCCTGGCCAATGCCCAAAAAAAATTAATCTACCTAAATCACTTTAGTGTTTGTATGGAAAAATAGCATTTTTTTGTGCCTTACTGAAATTGTATCTTATTTTTATACTTGCAAAAAACATTTTATATGGCCAAAAAAGCAAACAGCAAACTCAGCGAAATACAAAGTAAAGCGCTTATAGAAACTCTTAAAACCCGCTTCAATAAAAATATGCAACGGCATAAAGGTCTCGAATGGACGAATGTAGAAAGCAAACTAAAAAGTACTCCCGATAAGCTTTGGTCATTAGGCCAAATGGAAAGTAGCGGAGGTGAACCGGATGTAGTTGCCTACGATAAAAAAAATGACACCTACACTTTTATGGATTGCTCAGCCGAAAGTCCGGCAGGAAGACGCAGTTTGTGCTTTGACCGCGAAGGACTTGATGCACGAAAAGAACATAAACCTGCTAATACTGCCCAAGATATGGCTGATGAGATGGGCGTTGAAATGATTGACGAAACGGAATACAGAGCCTTGCAAGCACTTGGGAAATTTGACTCAAAAACCTCGAGCTGGATTAAAACTCCTGCAGCCATTCGAAAACTGGGAGGAGCCCTCTTTGCCGACTTTCGATTTAATACTGTTTTTGTGTATCACAATACTGCTCCCTCCTACTATGGAGGCCGAGGATTTAGGGCAAAATTGAGTGTTTAATTTTTGTATCGATAATTTATCACCATCCTTCTATGTGTCCTAAAACACCAGCCGTAAAAGTAAAAGAGGAAGCTCCTACCCTCACTTTTTCATCGCCAAATGAATGGGAAAAATGGTTGAAAAAAAACCAAAAATTAACCAGCGGAATTTGGCTTAGAATGTACAAGAAAGGTAGCGGAATAGCATCGGTGAATTATGCTGAAGCACTTGATGTAGCCCTTTGCTATGGATGGATTGACGGACAAAAAAAATCGTTTGATGAACTTTCCTGGTTGCAAAAATTTACTCCTCGAAGAGCAAGAAGTCTTTGGTCGAAACGCAACATTGAACATGTGGCAAGGCTTGAAAAATCAGGCTTAATGACAGATTTTGGACGAAAAGAAGTGGAAGCAGCTAAAGCAGATGGAAGATGGGAACAAGCCTACGATTCGCAAAGTACAATGGAGTTGCCGGCCGAATTTTTAAAGGAATTGGACAAGCATAAAAAGGCAAAAGAATTTTTCGCTACTTTGAGTAAAGCAAACAAATTTGCAATAGGATGGCGCATTCAAACCGCAAAAAAAATTGAGACTAAGGAAAAAAGAATAAAAACTTTAGTGGAAATGCTGATTAAAGGCGAAAAAATTCATTCTTAATTTCGATTTTAGTATACTTGTGTGTACAGTTTGTAGCACTAAATAATAACCTTTAAACCTTGAAACAATGGATGCAAAAGTAAATTCAATTAACTGGTTCGAAATTTCGGTGAAAGATTTAAAAAGAGCCAAAAAGTTTTATGAAACAATTTTGGGAATTAAAATGCCCGAAATGGAAATGATGGGAATGCAAATGGCCTTTTTTCCATCAGAACCTATGAGTGGAAAAGTAAATGGCGGTTTGTGTAAAAGCAGCATGCACAAACCTGCAAAATCGGGAGCAAAAATTTACCTGAATGGCAATCCCGATTTATCAAAAGTGCTCGGAAAAGTAGTAAAAGCCGGTGGTGAAATAACAATGCCTAAAACCTCCTTAGGCCCCAATGGATTCATGGCCTTTTTTACCAATACCGAAGGAAATTCAATAGGACTGCATTCGAACAAATAAGTAGCAGTGTTCCTTTAGTTAATTTTTGCACAATTATCTGACTTATATTGACCTAGTTTGCTTGGTTTAATTAAATGGCAATAACTGCAAATTAGCCCTGAACATTAATTAACGAAGAAGCTTACATAAAAAAATACCTAAACCTGTTCATTTGCAAGATTTGCTATGTTTATTGGGCATTTGAGCGGAAACCCAACATTTAAAAAATTTAAATAATTTTGTCGCGGATTTTTGTTTGCTCAACTTACAAAAACTTACACCTAATTTTTTATCCTTCACTAAAACTAAAAAAAAAGAATGAAAACAGCCGAAGCTAAAAACGACTACGAAAGCAAGCTTAATTCCTGGATAGAAAGCGAAAAAGCAGCAGTTGAATTGATCAACGTCATTGGTAATTTATGGTTCGACAAATCTGTGGAACTTATTATTTTCAGAAACCAGTTGGTTGACCGCAGTGCGAGCGAAATTTTGAATTTGCATTTGTATGCATTAAACATTATTAAGCAACCTATTAATGTGCAAGATACTCTTACACTTGCTAAGGAAATAGCACAGTTGCGCAATATTGCTCCTTCGCGCATCGACATAGGCAGACTAGGTGCTGAATGGTTGGTTGAGAAGAAAATGGGCATTAGCGCCAAACATTTTATTGAAGATAAATTAGCAGGATTTTTAGGTTCCGAAAAAAATACCATTAAACCTAAAGATGTTATTTTGTATGGATTTGGACGCATTGGTCGATTGGCTGCACGTGAGCTAATTACCCAAGCAGGAAAAGGCGAGCAATTGCGTTTACGCGCCATAGTAACGCGCAGCAGCAGTGACGAGGATATAACCAAACGTGCTGATTTATTGCGTACCGATTCTGTGCATGGTCCTTTCCCGGGTACCGTGGTAGAGGATTTAGTGAATAAAGCAATTGTAATTAACGGACACAGTGTGTTGATGCTCAGCACTAAAAACCCGGAGGACATTGATTATACTGCGCATGGAATTGAGAATGCATTACTTATCGATAATACCGGAGTTGCTCGCGATCGTGAAGGATTGAGCAAACACTTAAAAGCAAAAGGAGTTGCACAAGTTTTATTAACTGCTCCAGGAAAAGGGGATATTCCAAATATTGTGTATGGCGTAAATCAGGATGCTTACGATAGCAAAGAAACTGTTTTCTCAGCAGCATCGTGTACTACCAATGCAATTGTTCCAGTATTAAAAGTAATTGAAGAAAAATTAGGAATTGAACGCGGACACATTGAAACGATTCACTCCTACACCAACGATCAAAACCTATTGGATAACTACCATGCTAAATACCGTAGAGGGCGTTCTGCTGCGCTTAACTTGGTTATTACTGAAACAGGTGCCGATAAAGCAGTTGCCAAAGTATTGCCGCACTTGGCCGGAAAACTTACCGGTAATGCAGTTCGTGTACCAACCCCAAATGTTTCGTTGGCTATTTTGAGTCTTACTGTAAAAACAAATGCCGACAAAGATGCCGTGAATGCCATCATGAAAGATGCTGCATTAAAAGGCGATTTAGTAGAGCAAATTCAATATTCATTTAGCAATGAATTGGTTTCTTCCGATTTAGTTGGAAATCCTTGTTCTTCGATTTTTGATAGCCCGGCTACCATTGTTTCTAAAGACGGAAAAAACATCGTATTGTATGTGTGGTACGATAACGAATATGGCTACACCCGCCAGGTAATGCGTTTAGCGAAGCGTTTATCAGGTGTTGTGCGCTTGCGTTACTACTAAGATTTTATACTTTCAAAAGAAGCCCCGGCAGTTTATCTGTTTGGGGCTTTTTTGTTTCATTGCCTATTATGCCTTTCTAAAACATGAGTTCTATTTTACCACAAAGCTCACTAAGAAAAACACAAAGGACACTACTATTTTTTTTACAACAAAAGCCAATATCATAAAGGCTACAACACAGTATTTATGTTCAACCGGTTAACTGACATTTATCACTGCTCAATTGATGTTTATTATTTCTATTTTTGCGCTTTATTTATTTTATGAAAACAGCAGTTGATAACCTCTTCACTACTACTACACTTTCGAAATCGCTTAAAACTATTGCCGAAAAAGTGTATGCCGGTGAGCGCATCAGTTTTGATGAAGGTGTAATCTTATACAAAGAAGGAGAATTGGGCTTTGTAGGAAGTCTCGCTAATTATATACGCGAAAAAAAACACGGAAACTACACCTATTTTAATCGTAACTTTCACATAGAGCCAACGAATATTTGTGTGTTTGATTGTAAATTTTGCTCTTATTCACGCTTGCTCAAAAACAAGGAAGAAGGCTGGGAGCTTAGCGAAGAGCAAATTCTTGAGCGCGTTCGAAAATACAATGGAGAAGCCATTACCGAAGTGCACATTGTAGGAGGTGTGCATCCTAAAATGGGCTTGCATTATTTTGCTCAACTCATAAAAAAAGTAAAAGAAATTCGTCCCGACTTGCATGTAAAAGCCTTTACTGCTGTGGAACTCGACTATATGTGCAAAAAAGCTAAAGTGAGCTATGAAGAGGGATTAAGCATCTTGAAGGCCCACGGACAAGGTTCATTGCCCGGAGGTGGAGCCGAAATATTTGATGAAACCATTCGTGCCCAAATTGCCGGCGATAAATGCACTGCCGGCGAATGGCTTAGCATACACGAAACCGCTCACAAACTTGGTTTACCATCGAATGCTACCATGTTGTACGGCCA
>DGQS01000212.1 GCA_002389785.1 Bacteroidetes bacterium UBA4408 | reverse complement strand
ATATTTGATGAAAATTCATTTTTTGCGCCATTGCCCCTGCCAATGCGAGTAAGGTTTTACCGGTACCTGCAACGCCTTGTATGGTAACGAGCAACACATTCGGATTCATTATGGCATGCATGGCAAATGTTTGCTCTACATTGCGTGCCTTAATTCCATATGCCGATTCCTTGTTGACTTTTTCAATTAGTTCGGTTTCGGGATTGTAGTAGGCAAGTGCTGAAGTATCGCCAAACTTAAGTGTGTAATAATGATTGGCAATGGGATTTTTTAATTTAATGGCCGATGGTTTGCAAAATCCTTGTTGGTAAATGGCATTGATAGCTGCAACCGGAACATCTTCAATTAAGGTATTTCCTTTATAGAGTAAATCAATGTCTTTTATTTTTCCGGTTAAGAAATCTTCGGCAAATAATTTTAATGATTTCGCTTTAAGTCGTAAATTGATGTCTTTAGAAACCAATATTACCTCACGATTCGGAAATTCGGACTTAAGATGTAAGGCAGCATTTAAAATATTGTGGTCGGCTTTTTTCTCACCAAAAATTTTGTTGGCATCAAGTTCATTTCGTTCATCCATTAACACCTTAAACTTACCACGGGTAGGACCATTTATAGGAATCCAATCGTTGAGCAGGTATTTTTTTGAAAGTTCATCGAGGCTTCGAATAAACTCACGAGCTTCAAAATTAATAACGTCGTTTCCTTTTTTAAAGCGGTCGACTTCTTCAAGAACAGTAATGGGTATTGCAACATCGTGTTCTTTAAAACTGTAAAATGCATTGTGGTCAAACAAAAGTACGGATGTGTCGAGCACAAAAATTTTTCTCTCTTTTTTTGCCATGTGTATACTATTTTAGTTTATCAGTCAACAGCTTGTCAATGAACGTTTGTGAAGGTTTTTCCTTGTTACTGCCATTCGTTTCAATTAAATTGAACCATTAACCTATGTCAAACTTAACGGTAAAATATTTTAAGAAATTAAGGCAGAATTTGTTTTTACAAACAAAGTTATTCACCGTAAAAGAAAATCTCCTTGTTATTACCGGTAGTAAATATTGAAAAACTATTAATGGGAATAGTAGTAGTTATAAAAATAAATGCCTTGCAGTTACTCCTTACTCGCAGCTACAGTCAACATCGTCTTTCTTTCCCAAATCGATGGCTGTAATTACTTTGGTCGTGCTATCGCATTCGGCAAAAACAATTCGTACAGATTGTCCGTCGGCAGTGTTGCCTTCTAAAGCGTAAGATGGACAGGGTTTATCGTGCACTTGACTTTTATCGTAATTAATTTCTCCGTTCTTTAATATTTCCAACACTTCGCTTTCGCTGATACTGCGACATTGCATGCGGCATTGAGCATGCTTGGTGTACTGCAATTGTTTACTTTGAAGCTTTCCGTGAATTACTTCAGAAGGTGATTTATAGACATTTCGTTCTTTAAAAACAAAAAAATACATGATGATGCTGCCTAACACAGCACCCATTAAAAACAATCTTATTCGCTTGGCATTCGTCATATTCAAAAAATTAATTCGCACGTTTTATACCTGCGATTGATAAACATTTTTACTAAGAAATTTAAATTACTGCCATCAATAAGTCTATGTCCTTATAGGGCAAATGATAGGTTTCACCTAAAAAGCGGTTGGTGAGTATGCCACTGTAAACATACACTCCATGACGCACCCCGCTATCGCGACGCAACATATTGTCGATACCACCTTCCTCACCAATGCTCAACAAGATGGGAGCAAATATATTGCTGAGTGCATAAGAAGCGGTGCGAGATACACGAGAAGCTATGTTTGGTACGCAATAATGTATCACGCCATGTTTGCGGAATACTGGATGGGTATGATTCGTTATTTCGGATGTTTCAAAAACTCCTCCTTGATCGATACTAATATCAATAAGTACCGCTCCATACTTCATTTCCATCACCATTTCTTCGGTAACAACGCAAGGTGTTCGTCCGTGGGGAGCGCGTATGGCACCAATTACTACATCGGCTGTTTTTAATGCTTTGCTCACTACTTTAGGTTGTAGCAAACTGGTAAAAACCCGCATCCCTAAATCGCTTTGTAAGCGTCGAAGGCGGTAAACCGAATTATCAAAAATCTTCACAGAAGCTCCCAATCCTAAGGCTGCACGTGTAGCAAATTCGCCAACAGTGCCGGCTCCTAAAATAACAACATCGGTAGGGGAAACGCCTGTTATACCACCAAACATTGAACCTTGACCAATGCTCAAATTACTTAAGTACTCGGCTGCAATCAATATGGAAGTATTCCCTGCAATTTCGCTCATGGCGCGTATTATAGGATAAATTCCATCACGGTCTTTAATGTAATCGTAAGCAATAGCTGTTACTTTTTTATCAATTAATTGCTTCACATAATTTGCCGGTTGAACTGCAAATTGCAAGGCAGATATTAAGGTTTGCTTGCGTTGCATCATGTCGATTTCGGCAGGCGAAGGAGGAGCAACTTTTAAAACAATATCAGCTTTGTATACCTCTTCAGGGCTATATACAATTTGAGCTCCGGCTTCGCTATAATCCTTATCCGCAAAATTGGCTGCTTTACCTGCGTTTGTTTCAATTACTACTTGATGACCGTTGTTAACTAGTAATGCAACGGCATCGGGTACCAGGGCTATTCGATTTTCTTGAAATGAAATTTCTTTGGGAATTCCTATGTATAGTTGACCTTTTTTACGGCCCACTTCAAGCATTTCTTCCTGAGGCATCAGGCCACCTTGCTTTTGCAGGCTCAATAACACATCTTTTGATGTTATCATAATTTGTATAACGGAATCGTTTCTACAAATTTAAAATTAAATTAAAGTGAAAGCAATATTTTTTTAGCACCCTGCTTCACATCGAAAATGATTAGATTTTTAAAGAATTAGAAAGGACAAAACACTCACAATGAAGCTATTTCAGCTAAATAACAATCGATAGCTACTGTGGTTATTCAAGTTTAAGACTTATCTCTCGTTCACGATCATTAACTTGTAGGACAATCGATAAGCAATCTGCAGGCAAAAGATTTTTAATCTTTTCGGGCCATTCGATAAAACAGTAATTTCCGCTGTAGAAATATTCTTCGCAGCCCATGTCAAGCGCCTCTGTTTCTTTGTTCAAGCGATAAAAATCGAAATGATAAATGTGCTTTTCGTCACCGTATTTATACTCATTCACCAGCGAAAATGTTGGACTTGAAACAGTATCCTTACTTCCCAAAGCTTTGCAAATAGATTTGATCAAAGTGGTTTTTCCTGCTCCCATTTCGCCATAAAAAGCAATTACTTTGTGCTCACCAAATAATGAAACAAGGTGCTTTGCAAGCAACTCTAAATCGTCTAAGGAGTTTGCAACTAGCTTCATATTATTTATTGCTCATAGTTATTACCGGTATTAGCATTTCTTCGAGTGAAACTCCACCGTGTTGAAAAGTGTTTCTGTAATAGCTTACATAATGATTGTAATTGTTGGGATAAGCAAAAAACTTATCTTCCTTAGCAAAAACATAGGCAGAACTAACGTGTAATTTAGGCAAATAGGCATCCGCAGGATTGCGCACTTCAAATACATCCTTCTTCACATAATCTAAACTTTTGCCTTGTTTGTAACGCAG